>NZ_JAYGHD010000483.1:0-4365 GCF_034932245.1 Nostoc sp. UHCC 0251 | reverse complement strand
TACGAGACGCTAAAAGCGAACGCGGACTCGCTAACGCTGCGCTATCTGCCTTTCTTGATAATAATAGTGGTTTGGCAATGAGACGCAAATTATTTATTATTTCAAGTACTTTTCCATCCGAATTCATGATTCCATTTCTGTAATAATTTCTGATGCTAACTCTATTTTAGTTTTATATTTATCTCCTGATTTTAGCGTCCCTTTTGGTTTGAATATTTTTACACTTAAATAAAGGAAAAGTTATATTAGAATAAAGTCCATAAGCATTGACTGCAAACGTTACCATTGTCGACTTTTCCGACACTCCCTAAATATTGCCTGGCTACATAATCAGTCTTTCTACCTTTTTTCCTGTCTCCTGTTTCATCTATTACTCAGGGCTATTTCATTTAAGGCTTAGATGCAAGGGAAAATTGCAGCCAAATAAAGGGTGCGCTCGCTATAAAGCAGGCAAGTACGCTATCTCAAGCTTTGTTTAAATATGAACTGGCTAGATTCAATTTGTTGGCGGAGAAAATTTTATGACAATATTGACAGTGAATTCCACGAGCTTGATTTTTAATACATCACTAAAGACTTTTAAAACATCCTCTGAGAATTCAGAGATAAGTTCAAGAAAGTAAACTAGCAGAATTTACATCCAAAAATAACGTAGCTTGGGATTGCTGACGGAGAATAGAAGCCGGACAATTTGTATTTATAGCTCCTTGCAACATCTCTTTTACCACATTCGCTTTACGTTTTTCTGGAGCCAGGCAAAGAATTTTTTTAGCTGAACAAATCGTCGGGATGGTGACAGTAAAAGCATATTGTGGGACAGTTTCTAGATTCGGAAAGTGACCTGTGCTTACTTGTTGCTGACGGTTAGCTGTATCCAGTTTCACTAGTTTCACACTGTAAGGATCTTGAAAATTTGCTACTGCCGGATCGTTAAAAGCTAAATGTCCATTTTCGCCAACACCAAGACAGCATAAGTCAATTGGTTGTGCAAGGAGTAGTTTGGTGTAGCGATCGCACTCTGCTACTGGTTGCAATGTATCACCTTCTATATAGTGAAATTCTTTAGGAGCAACCCGCTTCTCTACACGTTCTCGCATATAGCGCCGGAAACTCGCAGGATGGTCAGCAGTAATTCCCAAATATTCATCTAGATGGAACAGAATAATCCTTGACCAATCTACACCACCCAATGCAATCAAAGCATCGAGAAATTTGAGTTGGGAGTTACCTGTTGCTAACAATACAGCGGCTGTCTCCTGAAGATTAAGAACTTGCTGTAAATGCTTTTGCGCGATTTCGGCAACATCCTGGGCCATTTCGACTTCAGAGTTGTAAATCTGCACTAGTAAATCATCAACGCGAAAAAAGTTTGTAGCGGTTAGCATTTGCTTACACAGAAGGTTATCAATTATACGTTAGTTTGTTGATAGGCTCTACTGATATGCCCTATCCAGTATAGATTTTAGGATTTAGCAGATTAATTTATAGCTTGTATAAGCACAAAAAAACGATGTAAACTATTTAAATTAAGTTAACAATTATTTACATTTTACCCAAAAATCATGCTGGCTGCAATTCTCTTTGACCTAGACGGCACTATTGTCAACACTGACCCTATACACTACCGAGCTTGGCAGGAAATGCTGTTAAATTACAGCATAGAAATTGACGAAATATTTTATAAATCCCGAATTAGTGGGCGGCTAAATCCAGAAATTGTTAAGGATATTTTGCCACAATTATCAATAGCAGAAGGGCAAAAATTTGCAGACGAAAAAGAGGCGCTTTTCCGCAAACTCGCCCCGGATCTAAAACCGCTAAGTGGATTTTCTGAACTACTAAAATGGACAGAGACACATCAGTTAAAGCGGGCATTAGTAACTAATGCCCCTAGATTAAATGCAGAATTTATGCTAGAGGTTTTGGGAATAAAAGAAGCTTTCCATACAATTGTTGTAGCGGATGATTGTATTGCTGGTAAACCCGACCCTGCGCCCTACCAAGTCGCTTTGAATAAGTTGGGAATTAGAGCAGAGGAAGCGATCGCTTTAGAAGACTCTCCCTCTGGTATTCGGGCGGCGGTGGGCGCAGATATCCGCACCATTGGCATCGCCTCCACCCACGATCCCCAAGTTTTACAGGAAATCGGCGCATTTATGGCAATTCCAGATTTTACTGATTTGCAGTTGTGGACATTGCTCAACTCACTCATTGAACCAGATTTGAGTGCGATCACTTCTAATTTGTAAGCATAAAATCTGAGAACATCGAGAGTAGAGACACGAATTTGCTAACGCGTCTCTACTTATTTTTGGGCAAGAATCGCGTAAATTTCCCGTTTAACTTGCTCTAAAAGCTCACGCACCCGATTTATGCGCTCTATATTGCCACTACGAGCAACCTGCACCACAACAGCAGCTAATTCTGTTGCAGCATTCCGCAACTCAATAAACTCTTGGGGTTTACCTTTGACGAAACTTTTGAAAGTATCCCAAGGAGAGTCTGAAGTATTCTGTTGGGAACGTTCTGCTAATAATTGTCTACCCTCATCGGTAATCGTGTAAATCCGCTTGCCACCTTCCTGTGTACTCTTGAGATAACCCCCTTCCTCCAGCAATTGGAGCGTTGGATAAACTGAGCCAGGGCTGAGGCGACGGAAACCACCATAGCGAGTTTCTGCATCTTTGATCAGGTCGTAACCATGACTAGGATGCTCGGATAACAATTCCAGCAGGATGAACTTGATGTCACCCCGACGAGTTCGATATTCATCTCCCCAACCACGACCAAACATTTCATTGCCAAAGTGCTTGTCATGATCTCTACCATGATGCTTGCCATGCCCAAACCAAGACTTGACAAGCAATGAATCATCTTCGCCAACTCCTGCCCATGCAGGTGCGCCAAAGCGTGACCGAAAGTTTCTAAACATAAATCAATCTCAAATCAACTTTCTCTAATATACGATATGTCTGAATATATCACGATATATCGTAATGGAATTTTGATGAAGATTTTTGACGTAAGTAACTGTGCCAAACTACAAGCGATGCCTCCGGTGATTACGTAGCTCTGCCGTAAAGCCTGCGCCAACGCAAAGCTAGTGGAAGCTGATGATAGCGGCTAGCTAAGTCTGTAGCACAGGTTTAGCCACGTTGGCTTGGAAAAAAGAGTACGGGATACCAGCTAAAACGTAATAATTCAGCTGTAAAACTAGAAACCAACCATTCTTGTAGTTTACCTATCGTTCCTGAAGATACTGCGATCGCACTAATATCACCCATTGCAGCCGCCTCTAAAACCTCGGTGACAGAGTATCCTTCCCGAACTTCTATCTCTACTTGTAAATTTATCCCCTCCAAATCAGCTTTAATCTGAGATAGAGTTTGTTCAGCCTGCTGTGGTAAGATTTTCCTTGGTAATTCTCGACGACCAGTATCTTCTAAAACCCAGCAAAGCTTGCATTGTTGTAGATATCTACCAGATTGTTGTTGAGCCAATTGCTTTACTTGTTGTAACAAATAATCCGCCTCTTGAGTACCGTTGTAGGGAATTAGCACAGAACGGAAAAGGTGCTGACAACGGAGTATTAATTCCTCAGAAGTATAAGCACAAATTAACTGAGGACGCAGTACCAGTAAGGGAATAGGTGTTCGACGAGATAAGTTAGCCATCGTACTACCCACCAATTTTTCCGTGAGTAAGCTGCGACTTTGAGAACCCAGGATAATTAATTGAGATCGATAGGTTTGGGCAACTTTAAGTATGGTATCAACAGCCTTTCCCGATTGAACTTCTATTTTTACTTCTACATCAGTGGGGCTTTCGCCAACAGCTTCTGCTAATCGAGTTTGAGCTTGTTCTATTTTTTCACTATCGACTTGTGGAATAATGCCTCTTTCCGATAATGGAACAGCGTGCAGAAAAACTATTTGCTTCATCCCCGTAAGCGCAAGACTAGAAACAAAATGTATTAGACGATGCAAACCGTCGGAAAAGTCTGTGCAAATCAAAACTCGTTGAAACATATGTAGCTAATAATAAGGTATTTAGAAATCTTCTAATTTAATCTCAAAACTTATAATCAAGTTTGCTTGAATAGTTACAGCATATTTCATTTAGGTGATGAATCTTTAATTTTTTTCGCAAGTCCCTTAGCGACAAGTCTAATGATTATTTCCATAAATATCTGCAATAAGTCTTTAAGAGGTTGTTTGAAAAGTGGTTGGCTGTGATTTTATGCACTTATTGATCCCCCCTAACCCCCCTTTTTAAGGGGGGAACCGGAATCAAAGTCCCCCTTTTTAAGGGCAGGGCTGTTTCATTCCACAAGGGCAAGAAGTTTGTCAATATCATGAGAGAGAA
>NZ_JAYGHD010000482.1:0-4381 GCF_034932245.1 Nostoc sp. UHCC 0251 | reverse complement strand
GCCTACGGCATAACACACCCTACTGAAATATTTTCAGAAATCAAATATGATTCCTGTATATCCAGCTAAAAGCAAATATATTTAATATCCAATTAATATCTCCTTTAAGCTGGCGGCTGTATTTTCTCAAATTCCTCAATTGCTTTGATATGGGCTTGATTTACCTTTATATGCTCCTTTACGGTTTCTGAAAATACATCTATTGAAGGATCTGCTGTTAGCCTGTGTGCCAAATTTTGAAATTTCTGCGCGTGCTCATGCATTGTTTCTCCATAGGCTTCGATACGTTCTTTTTGTTCCTGCTCAATTTGGTTATCTGTTTCTAAACTATTACCCAACTCTTGTACCTCTTTGCTATGCTCAAGTGATTTTTGAGCATGTTTTTGTGCTGTCTCTATAGTCTGCTTTGAAACTTCATGCATAACGTTAATCTCGATTATCGCCTTAAAAGAGCTATAAAATAGAAGCCATCTTGCCTATCTGTAACAGTTCGTGAAGAACTCACTAAACCTCGTCCATTTTGAAATCTGGAGTTTTTAAGGAGAGTATATTATTCGATTTTGGCTTGAGTTTTGAGGTTTACCTTAATTCAAAAAAACTACGGTTTTCAAGGTAGACACGGTTTAATATAAAAATCTCATGTTTCAAAAACATTTTATATGCTATTGAAAACCTGGCTAACTAGCTAAAGATGGATGGGATTAGCGTTTAAACTAATCCTTCCGACTGCCGCGTAGGCGTAGCCAGCACTTCTCTACGTTCCCTGCGGGATGCTACGCAAACGCGCAGCGTGTCGCAGACAGACGCTGCGCGTAGCTTGCGCGGTGTGAGAAATCTGGAAACAGAAATTCCGTCTTATTTAAATGATTTTCGTCAAACTATTGCCGCTAAACATGAACAAGAGGAAATTGCGCGATCGCTTCAACACACCATTCGTTTTTACTGCCAACTTCGCTCTACATTAACAATGCCAGAGTTCATTATCAACTCTCAAGCCGAAGCTGCCTCTATAAAATATCTACAAACAGTAATAAATGAGTTCAAATAGCGCTAAAAAAATTCAAGATTAATCCCCAACAAAGATAGAACCTCTTCCTTCAACCAAATTTCGCCTCTTGATCTGAACAATCAAATAGATGTAAACCTAAGCGTTGGGAAAGTTCTTCACACACCTTTACCCCCCGCACACTATTACCACGCGCATCCAGCAGCGGCGAAAAAACTCCAATGCCCATTTTATTGGGTACAACGGCGATAATCCCGCCAGTAACACCGCTTTTCGCCGGAATTCCAATTTTATAAGCCCACTCACCTGCAAAGTTGTACATACCACAGGTGTACATAACACTAAGAATATCTTTGATGTAACGCTTATCTACTGCCGATTCTTTGGTGATGGGGTTAATACCTCTGTTAGCAAGGGTAGCTGCCATCACTGCTAAGTCTTGGCAATTCACGATCACAGCACACTGCTGGAAATAAAGATCCAGCGCCTCTTCAATGTTCCGGTCAATCATGCCAAAGTTGAGCATCAGATGCGCCATTGCGCGGTTGCGATGTCCTGTACTCCGTTCTGAGGTAAAAACTGAAATGTCAACGAATACGTCGCGGCCAATATATCGCTTGAACATATCTAGCATTCGGTTGAGGCGTTCGGTTGGGCCGGAACCTTTGATTAAGCTGGTGGTTGCGATCGCTCCGGCGTTTACCATTGGGTTATAAGGTCGCTTCGATTGCTCATCCAAAACAATCGCGTTGAATGCATCCCCCGTCGGTTCTACGCCAACTCTAGTCAAAATGTAATCCAATCCATGATCTTCTAAGGCAAGTCCATAAGCAAACACCTTGGAAATCGACTGAATGGTAAAGAGTTGCTCGTAGTCGCCAACTTTGTAAACCTGACCATCTACTGTCACAATGCAAATGCTGAACAAGTCTGGGTTCGCCTTTGCCAGTTCTGGAATATATTTCGCTACTATACCCTCCCGTACTGATTTGTACTGAGAATGCAACTCATTGAGAAAAGTTTCTAATGGCGATGGATTTATTTCTAAATCTCCTTGATGTGCTTGGTTTGTCATCAGGCTGATAGCATTCCCCAAAATACTCACTATATATATATGTAGATATATAGTAGGGGTGCAGCTGTCATACGTGTCAACTTAAGCCTTGGCGAATGGAATTTGCGGCCACATAGGCAAAGTCCACCTCCGCTAACTAACGAAAAATCAAAGTTTTGAAACCCACCTCCGTGGATTATGTTTGTATATATGCGGTTTATAACCGCATATTTCGCGTTCAGTTGAAAGCAATGTGCAAATGTACACCCCTACAGCCGCAAAGATTTTTGAACAAATAGCTTGCTCTAAAAAATCATACTTGAGCAATTACTGAGGTTAAAAATTTAAGCCTGTAATTTTTAATACATATAATTTGTATTATTCAAGTGATCGCGAAGATTTGCTAATTTTTATATCATTAATCCTGAAAAATATTAAGTTGAGTATATTCCTTTTTTTGATACTCAGTAATACTGATATATCACGTTACATATATTACTAATTTCAGTCTAGTTATGGAGAATAAAAGTCATGATTAGTCTAAGTAGAAAAAACTTTGAAAAAAATATTAAACTCAAACTAATCTGTGTAATTATTTCAGATGTAAGTCCTATGATGACTTATTTATAGGTAAATCTAAATATTTTGTTAAATAAGCGATTTTGAGTATTTATGCCGATGCCATTTAATTAAAATTATATTATCCTCTTAAAGAAAATAGTCTAGATAAATGTGATCTAGAATACATGGGTAGTTGCAAGACTTTAGAGCAGATGTGGATAGGATATCGTCACATTGGCGTGAAATAAGCGTAAAGTTATTTTAAGAAATTTTTGACTTTCCGAAAAAAACGTTACATAGCCAAAGTCCCCATTTGAGAAAGGTTTCGCCCATAAAATTGGAATTGGAATTTGAGAAAGCTGCCGATAATTACGCTAAAACCCTGATCCCCAAGCCAAAAGGTTCGTGTTAGTCTGTTGCAGTTATAAACAACAAAAGTGAAAACGGAACGAGTTCGAGTTTTTCAGAAGGGAAGTCACTTTCACTAGTGAAAAATCCCGCCAGTTATAAAACTTTAAGTTCTACAGTCGCTTTAAAAAACGGACGCATGAATCAAAGACATTTGTGGATTATTGTTGCCCTGTCTATGGCTGCTTTGGGCATACCCTCAGTTGGTTGCACTCAAACCACCAAGGGAAATGCACTAGCTTCTCAGAAATCACCTGCCCCTGATGTGGTTAAGGTGGGAGAGTACCAATCCAGAGCAGGGAAACAAACCTTGGATGCTGTGATTACAGAAATTCATCCTCACAATATTAAAGGACGTAAGGCGGCAACCCTTTTTATCCGAAATATACCTGTTCTGACCTTTTTGAGTTCTGTATCAAATACGAATCTTGAAACTAAAAAGGTTGGTGAAATTGGAAATACTGGGGGTGTGCAATCGTACGCCCTTATTGCTAGCAATTCACCAAATACAGCGAATGCTGGGAACGTAACAGATGTGAGTAACCAGATTAGCTCCGGTGACAATGACCCGACTCAGATAGCTGGTGTAATAGCAGCTAAGATCAACCAGTTGAATCGGGAAAATGTGGACGGGAGTAAGATTACCGTAAGTTGGAAAGCAGGGGAAAAATCGACTGACAATCAAGCGCAAAATAAAAGCGTCCCAGCCCAACAAAATGGCGATCGCTATGTCATCAAAATTGATGGACAAGAATTGGTCGAAATTAACGAAGGTACGCGACTAGCAGATACCACCAACAATCTGGCGCAAGATGCATTGCAAGCAACCAATCGCCTGCGGAGGCTATTAGGTAATGCATCTCCCTTAAAAGAAATTGCTAATATGCCAGTGCGTTCGCCAATAGCAATGCCAAAGCAGCCTCAACAGATTGCCGTTGGAGCAGTGCGATCCACATTGAGAGGTATAGCTTCTTTTTATGGCTATGACTTTGCTGGTAATCTCACTGCTAACGGACAGAGATTCAACCCTGAAGCAATGACTGCCGCTCATCGTACCTTACCCTTTGGTACAAAAGTCCGTGTAACCAACACCCGCAATGGTCGTTCTGTAGTGCTGCGAATTAATGACCGAGGTCCATTCATTCAGGGTCGAATCATTGACGTGTCTACTGGCGCGGCTCGGGTTTTGGGAATGATGGGCAGTGGCATAGCACCAGTACGTGTTGAGGTTTTGGGGAGATAATTATTAGGCAATAGGCAATAGGCAATAGGCAATAGGGAGTAGAGATAGATTTTACCAATGCCCAATGCCCAATGCCCAATGCCCAATGCCCAATGCCCAATGCCCCATT
>NZ_JAYGHD010000481.1:0-4408 GCF_034932245.1 Nostoc sp. UHCC 0251 | reverse complement strand
ACTTGTTTCTTCCATCCATAACGGAAGCCAGTGCATCCGTAAACAGCTTCTGTCATTCTCCGGGAGGGCGATCGCTCCTTCAAATCAAAGCCTCTAAATATCACTCAAACTCAGTTTCGCAGAAAGATTTTAACAAATCGATACAATTAGCGATCGCTCCTAAATGAGCAATTTCATAGCCATGTGTATTTTGGGTGGGAAATGCCAAA
This sequence comes from Nostoc sp. UHCC 0251, assembly GCF_034932245.1. Taxonomy (NCBI): domain Bacteria; kingdom Bacillati; phylum Cyanobacteriota; class Cyanophyceae; order Nostocales; family Nostocaceae; genus Nostoc; species Nostoc sp. UHCC 0251. Next base: position 4,199 of record NZ_JAYGHD010000481.1, on the reverse strand, counting down.
CACGCAGCACGTCCAACATGCCCAAATTTCATTGCAATTGAAGCATCACTACCAAACCCACTTAGAGTTGTTAACTGTATTGGTATATCGAGTTGCTTGGCACTATGGCGCAGTTGTCCATTTAGCCCCTCATCATATATCCCATAAGCATCTTGAGTTAAAAGTACAGGACTTTCCCCATCTTTAACAGGATATTCGTCAGATAATGGACAAATTTCTAAAGCAATCAAGGCATCCAAACGCTGATTTTGGGTGAAAAATAGCGCTCCAATTGCCCCCACTTCTTCTTTTGCTGAAGCGACTAGATAAACATCAACAACTGGCTGTTTCAGGTTTTCAGCCAAAGCTAACAGAATCGCAACAGAAGCTTTATTATCCAAGGTGTAACTGGCAATATGATCTTTTAACCGAATTGGATGCTTGCGATGCTTGCCGATCACCATTCTAGTTCCAGGTCGAATGCCAGCAGTTTCTAATTCAGCAGATGTGAGTTTCGTTTCAATCCAGGCATTTTCCCATTTAACAGCAGTATCTTCCTGCTGCACTTTCTGGGGCGATTCGTGAGAAACATGGCGGGAACCAAAGCTGAGAATACCGTTAATGGTTTCGTTATCTCCAATTAAATCGATAACGCCTTCGCCGTAAACCCACGGAAAAGAACCGCCGAGTTTGCGGACTTCCACACGACCTTCATCACCGAGACTCTTGACAATTGCGCCAATTTCGTCTTTGTGTGCGGTGATGGCGATCGCTCTGTCTGAATTTTTCCCTGGAATCTTGGCAATAATATTATCGGCGCGATCGCACCATACTTCTACACCCAGCGCCGCAAATCGTTGCATCAACAACTGATTAATCTCAGCTTCTACACCACTAGGAGAATGGTGCATGACTAATTCTTCAATAATTTCAAATAAGCGATCGTAATCCCACATCAATCAGTTAGTTCAGTTTTCAACTGTTGTATGAGACAATTGTGCATCAATAACCCGACCTGCTGATACAAGTGCTGATCTTTTTTGTTGACGCTTCAGCACTCCTATCGCACCAAAAGCACCAAGAGCTAAAATCCCCAAGTTTATCGCAGGTTCCGGGACAGACTTAGACTCAATCGCCGCTAGTGCAGTTTCTGCTACTAACTTATGAACAGCAGTCGTTGGATGGAAATCATCCCAGAAGAAAAACTTGTTGTTACCTGGGTCACATATATCTAGCCTAGAGAGACAAGACTCAGTTACATTTGTAAAACCTAATGCACTTGTCTGATTAAATAAAGAAAAAGTATCAATAGGGATGATGTTGAGATTTGCGTTTTGGCTCAAAGCGTTCACAGTTGTTGCTAAACCCAAATTAAACTCATTAGTCGATTTACTAAGGGTTGCAGGGTTGCGATCGTCAATTGTAGCTGCTAGGATCTTTCCCAAATCTGACAAGTTAAACACCAAAATATTTTTCGCGCCGATTCCTACCAGAGTATTCAACGCCAGAGATATATTATTGATTGGCGTGCTAGAGTCTTCGGGGCTAAGAAAAAGAAAATCATTTGCACCTCCCCACAATGTATAAAGCGCATCTGGATTAGCAGTTTGATTATTTGCTTGCAGAGTTCCAGCAAAACCAAGGACTTGTTCGAGTACTCCTGGTAAATTTGCAATGGGAACGACAGCATTACCTGAACCAGAGCTAGCACCACCAAAAGCAAAGTTTATCCCTTGTGTAGAAGGTGTGGAAGGAATAGTACTGAATAAAGTAGGCTTTAACCCTAGCTGATCTCCGAGATAATCTATCCAGAGTGGCCCATCGGAAAAACGTCCTTCAAAGTAAGGTGGGCTTTGAGGGAACGTTCCTCCAGTAGCATTATATATATTGCCTGTATCAGAAAGACTATCGCCAAATACATAAAGCTGATCAAAACCAAAACTCGCAGCTGAGGCTTTGGTCGGCAACATGAAAGATAAGAGAACAAATCCTGCTGCTACAGCTTGTTTTTTCATATTTTTTTACCCGTGATATTTTTTAATTTGTTTAAAAGTAATGAAAGGGCGATAGTCTGACGACTTATCTTTTGACTTACTTCAAAACTAAGTACGCCTATTAAGTTAACTTACGTTGTTTTACTTAACTATGCACCAAAAATTCATTAAACACGGGTAAAAACGCTGAAAATACCTAGATTTACATTTTCTTGATAAAAAATAATTATTTTGCAAAGAAATGGCAAATTTTACGACCTTTTAGAAGGGAATTGCTCACTTTTATGCTGCCGATAGACTAACCGCCTTTTGATTTCAAAGCTTCAGTAGCCGACATACCCTCACCCTGAGTGCCAAAATACCACAAAGCTGTAGCAGCCTCAGCACGAGTTACTGGTTTTTTGGGTTGAAACAGAGTCGTATAACCAAACACCCGGCGAATATTCGATTGTTCGCCATTCTGATAATCAGCCAGCACTGCTCTTAAAGCCTTGGGGTCAATTCGCGCTGCATCTTGAAAACCCCAGGTTTGTTTGACCGCATCTAAGTTAGCAGAAGGTAAAGCTTGGCGAGTATCTAGGGGTAATTTCCACAGCAGCAACTGTTCCCGCGTTAGGGGTGCATCAGGACGAAACAAAACTACTGTAGAATCTCCAGACAAAGGACTAGGAATTAATCCAGCTTCGGCTAATCCCTGAATTTCTGGGAAATCAGGGTCTTTTGCAGACACATCACTAAAAACTGGTTGAGTAGTTTCTGATGCCAAACGAATTTGTTTAGCTGGATTGCTGGCATACATGGCATTATTCGCAGCAATTAACCAACGGGCGTATTCCCGATGCGTAATGATTTTACCGGGTTCAAACTGGTTAGTTGTGGTAGTGGAGTTGCTCTTAGTTGCTTCTGGTTCTATAGATAAAACACCTAATGCAGCTAAGTCTTGGATGTGTTGCCGCCATTCTTGCGGTGCCTTATTCAGATCGTTGAATTCCTGAGATTCGGCTGTGGCTGTAGGAGTTGCTTGATTATTCGCCGTACTTGGTGGCTGTGCTGCCAAGTTCGCAGGTGGTACTGGGCCAATGAATTGGGCATCTCCTGGTTGAGGAAGGGTGTTAGTAGTTTCGTTAGGATTGGTAGTTGCGCTAGGTTGTGCCGTTGCAGTACTATTCGGTACGTACTCAATCAGTAATTCAGTGGCTGTTTGGGGTTGATTAGGTGTGGCGTTAGTAACTGATTTAGGCTGAATGGAAACCTGCAACAGCAAATCGTTACGGCGTGCCTCATACGCACCTCCGGCATTATCAGCTGGCTGTTGCAAAATCTGCCAGTTATTTGTTTGAAACTGGCTGCTATAAAAGCTAGCAATAAAGTTGCTAGGGTCAGAACTTAACCAACGAGTTGAGATTCTGTTTTCTGAGCCGCTAGCAGGTGTAACTTCCTGTAGCTTGGCATTGGGATATAGTGGGATATCTTTGGGAAAATCAGATGGTAATTGAACTACTGATTCGTTTGGCTGTGCTTGTGGTAGGTTACTCTGAGATTCTCCAAAGACAACTGGATTGCTTTGCAGGTTAGGATCTGCCGCCAAAGATTGCTCAAGGTTTTTGGCGGATGGACTGTTAGCACAGGCTGTTAACGAAGTCAGTAGAACAGCCAAACTCAGAAAGACAGCTGGATGTTTACAGGGAAGCACAGGAAATCACAAATTGAGTTTCAATTCCTACCCTAGCGCAGACTGTTCATTAAATGGGATTGGCGATTAAGAAAGCAGCAGGGAAGTAGAGGAGAATGGAATTTCACCTCTGGGTATTAGCCCCTCTGCTTCTTCATATCACCGAAAGACACTACCGACTCACTGCGTCCTCTTGGTAAGTGCCCTATTTGGTGAAGATGATGGATGATCGCTCAAAAATTTAGTAAACGGTAGCAGAAGCTACCGTGTTGTCTTTGTTTTACAGCCATTAGGTTTGATAATTCCCATGCTTATTTATAGAGTTCCCTAAAATTATCGCAAACTAACATTTTCGGGAAAAAGATATAAATAAAGCTGTAATGCTTGCTAGGTAATAGTTTTATGATTTGGTTGATTAAAGCTATTACTCCACGACAGGCATCATGGCAAGTTAGGGGAGTTCGTAGCTGGCTAGAAACTGATCAGAATTAATGTGGCAAACTACTAGTGGTCTGGCAAGTCAACTTTGATGGGTGAGACATCTGGGTACAGCC
>NZ_JAYGHD010000480.1:0-4441 GCF_034932245.1 Nostoc sp. UHCC 0251 | reverse complement strand
AACATTTCCGGGAGTTTGTTGGGTTTCGTTCCTCAACCCAACCTACGCAGTTTAAAGTTTTTGGCGCTAACTGAACTGTATTGCTCTATAAACATCGCTACCTTTGGGCATCGAATGGAAAGTTGTTTTGCCAAAGCAGGTCTAATATACAAAATTTAGGTTTGGTTAGGCACTACAATATCTAGCTAATTGAAGAGGTTAGACCCTCAGAGACAAGCTCAATATCGAAACTGGGTATGAAATTAGGCTTATTCTCAAGAGTGACGAATTGGGTTCCCTGGAAGGACAAGGCACCAGTGTTGTTGTTGTAACTGAACTGATTAGTAGAAGTAGCGCCAAACCCAATTGTGGAAATCTGAATTTTGTCGTTCTGCAAGTTGCTGAAGTCCTTGATGATGTCAATACCTTTAGACCTGAAGTTGAAGACAAATGTATCAGCACCAGCATCGCCTGTGAGTGTGTTCTTACCGGTACCGCCAACGAGTATGTCGCTACCAGAACCCCCATTCAAGAAGTCGTTACCAGCACCGCCAACGAGTGTGTCGTTACCAGCCGCACCAATCAAAATGTCGTAGTCTCCATAGCCAAACAAGTGGTCATCACCATCGCCCCCAACCAAAAAGTTGTGACCGGCATTCCCCTCAATTTGATTGTCTAGGGCGTTTCCTATGCCACTAATATTGCTGCTACCTGTAAGAACCAAGTTCTCTAGGTTGTCATCCAAGTTGTAACTAAACGCAGACTCAACCGTATCGGTTCCTTCATTCGAGTATTCTATAATTTTATTGGTAAACTGACCGAAAATAGACCGATTGAAGATTACCTCGTCTTCAGCAGACGCGTATACAAAAGTAATATAAATGTCGTTGCCAGTTCCACCAATTAGGGTATCAACCCCCGTACTGCTATCAAAAATGTCATCGCCTTCCTCGCCATACAGTACATTACCAAGGTTGTCTTTTCCGCCCTTCAAATAATCATTGCCCAAACCACCGTACAATTCGTTAACATTTGCACCACCGTCAAGGCTGTCATTGCCCAAACCACCATACAAAATATCGTAACCATCGTTGCCATACAGTACATCGTTGCCCTCCAAACCATAAATATTCTCGTTTGCTGAGGTCCCTTGGATTGTGTCAGAATCTGTGGTGCCGTAGATGAATTCGGTTTTTCCTGACCTCAATTGCGTGGCAGTTCCAGCAGCTATCGGTGTAAATATTTTTACATTTTTACGGTTGTGATTTGCAGGGTCAATACTGATAACCTCACCCGAAGAGAAGTTTTTAATGATGTCAAAACCATCATTACTATAGACATACACATCCCGTGAAAAGCCAGAATCAAAAACGAGGACATCAATTACATTATTGAAGGCAAATTCATCATCACCACCAAGACCATTGAGAGTGTCATCACCTAAATCACCGAAAATAGAATCAGTTTCTGGAGTCCCAATCAAATTGTCGTTACCAGAGGTACCGTTAATAAGTGTCATATCCATAACTCCTTGTTAAGCTATGCTTCAGTGCAGAATTCAGTTAATTTAACGTGAGCTTTTAACGAACTGCATTCGTTATACCTTAAGAGAAACTATCTAGTTTCCTAGTAGTTAGACGGGTTAAAAAATATACAAAAAAGCTGAGACTGTAATTACATGAAAAAAAAGGGTATCTAAAGCAGCGCTGTTATTAACATAGCGCCCCCAATAAATTAGTAACTCCACCGTGTGACCGAATAATTACTAATTCGTAATTCTTAATTTTTTACCAAGAAGCGATACCTTCGGCACGTCTTCTCTACGAGACGCTACGCGAACGACGAACGCCTACGGCGGGCGGGTACGCCATCGCAGAGTGGAGATATATGCAAATCTAAAATTTTAAGAGAACGCTTTCAGCGGTAGCAACGTTCGCCTAGCATCTGTCTGCGACACGCTGCGCGAACGCAGAGAAGGAGCGTCACCCGCAGGGTAAGACGGAAAGGGCGCAAAGTGTAGAAAGAGAAAGCTTTTCCCAGATTCCTAACTAAACTGCTGGGCATAAAACCGTGCATAGCGGCGCTCTAGCGCTAATAATTCTTCATGTGTTCCCGATTCGACAATTTGTCCCTGTTCGAGAACTAAAATACGATCGCACCGTCTAACTGTCGATAAACGGTGAGCAATAATAAATACTGTCCGTTTTTCCATCAGTCTTTCCAGTGCTTCCTGTACCAGTGCTTCTGACTCAGAATCTAATGCTGATGTCGCTTCATCGAGAATCAAGATTTGGGGATTAAGCAGAACAGCACGAGCGATCGCAATTCTTTGTCTTTGTCCACCTGATAAGTTTACCCCACGTTCGCCTACCCAAGTCTTATAACCCTCTGGCAATTGGCTAATAAATTGATGGGCATTAGCAATTTTCGCCGCTTCTTTAACTGCTTTTATGTCAAAAATATCTTGTCCAAAAGCAATATTTTGAGCAATTGTCCCGGAAAACATGATGGTTTCTTGAGGAACAATCCCAATTTGTCGTCGCAGACTATGCAGCTTGACATCTCGAATATCAACATCGTCAATGAAGATTTGACCAACTTTTGGGTCGTAAAAACGGGGTAAAAGATTAACAAATGTGGTTTTACCAGCACCTGAAGCACCCACAAGAGCGATCGCTTCACCTGGCGATACCAATAAACTGATATCTTTTAATACAGATTCACCTGGTTTATAAGCGAAGGAAATATGCCGATATTCTACCTTGCCATTGACTGGAGGTAGAGCGATCGCATTTGTTTTTTCGATCACCGTCGGTTGAATTGCCATCAATTCAAAAACGCGATCAACAGATGCTTCACCCTGCTTAAATTCGTTGTAGTTGTTAGTCGTGTGACCAATGGGATCAATTAATAGCGCCGCCGCCGCCAGATAACTGAAAAAACTCGCCACAGTCAAGTTATCTTGGGAAATTTGCCACGCTCCCACAATCAGTAACGATAACGCACTTAAGGCTTCCAGAAATCCGACGATGGGAATCTGAATCGCTTTCAGGCGTTCGGCTGAGTATTTTGCTTTGAGACTGCGTTCTGCTTCATGCCCAAAGCGGGCGATTTCGTAATTTTCGGCAGCAAATGCCTGTACCAATCGAATACCGTTGAAAACTTCTGAAAGGATAGCCGATAAACCCGACACGCGGTTTTGGCTTTTTAAGGAATACTTGCGTAATCGTTCGCCAAACCAGCCAACTAAAATACCCATCAGGGGTGCAACAATCACCGTTGCTAGTGTCAGTTGCCAATTTAAGTAAACCATGTAAATCGGAATTGCTAGCAACTGCAAAATACAGGGGATAAAGTCGTGAAATACTTTATTTACCACTTCGCCAACTCGGTCAACATCTTCGGTGAGGCGGTAAGATAAATCACCTGCTTTTGCTGTTTCAAAATAGCTGAGATTTAGCTTTTGCAGATGTGCATAGACTTGCTGACGGAGATGAAAAGCAACTCTTAAAGCAGCTTTTGCCATGTACATATCTTGTATAGACTGAAACAAGCCTCTAACAAGAAATACTAAAGCACAACTACCAGTTATTTGAGCGATCGCTACTACATTACCTTGGGCAAAGGGAGTTGCTAATTTACCGGCAAGATTTATCAACACTAATGTCGCCAGCACATATCCCAAGATCCCAATAAGTCCCTTGGTGATGGTTTGCCACTGGAGTCGGATATAAGGCAGGAGTTGCCAGTAATTAGAACGCGTTTTCAAGCTCGAAAGTCCACAACGATATTTTCCTTTGTTTGACGCTATCAGTTTTTGGTGAGTTTCTGAATAGTTCACTAATTAGTTACAAACTGTTTCAGCGCTGATCCTAGAGTTAATTAGTTCATAAATACTAGATAGATCCATTTAATTACGGTGTGACAGTTCTGGGTGTGGAATCCCGGATTTAATCTTGTTTTGAATATCACACCGCCCTCATCACCAACGCCGTCACAGATAAAATAGATGTGCGCCAAGTCCCCATCCGCTAACCCCAGAACCCACCATGACACAAATCACCGTTTCCGATCTCCCCGAAACCATTCAAACCCTACTCAACCAAGCCAAAAAAACAGGCGAACCCCTGACTATTACCCAAAACGGTATCCCCTTCGCCATCATTTCCCCCATCAAGAAAAAATCTCTCCTGGAAACCCTTTCCACCCTTGAACCACTGGACGAAGACTTTGCCGACGTGGACGAAGGATTATTGCCCTTAGATGATATTGAGTTTTCAAAATGAGTTATTTATACTTGTTAGATACAAACATCATTTCCGAACTAATTAAAAACCCTAGAGGAGTGGTATTTTCAAAAATTCAAGATGTCGGAGAAGACAACATTTGTACAAGTATTGTTGATCATAAGCTAAAAAACATCTAATTTGCATAATCGAATTAAATATAACTCTTGTGGGGT
>NZ_JAYGHD010000479.1:0-4469 GCF_034932245.1 Nostoc sp. UHCC 0251 | reverse complement strand
ATGTCCGGTTCTGAAGGAGAGGTGCGCCGTAGCAATACGGACATCGACTCTAACTCATCTGACTGTATTGTTAGGTAAGTAGGTTCTGCTCCTAAACCCGCGACTAAGGCACGATTACCAGGGGGTTCAGCCAAAATCTGGTTAGCAGGAATGAGATTTCCGTTAATATCCTTAGCGAGGATAGAACCATCTTCACCTGCTTCTGTGGGGGCAACAAAGAATTTAGCCGCAGGATAAAGTAGGCTGCTGGCTGTAGTGACAACAACTGCACCTGTGAAAAAGTTGAGCAATTGTCGCCTCGACATTGAGGGGCTTTCTAGAGGAAGACTCTCTGTCATGATTTTACACCTCTTAGTTTCGATACAGGTTTTGATTCAGTAAATATTATTGATATTTTTATTGTATAACTATTTAGTAATTTAATCAATTAGTTGATTGATCAACCTTTAATGTTGCAGAAAAAACCATAACAAGCACACTGAATCGAATAGCACTAAGAAAAGCTGAAAGCTCGTCTGGGCTGGGTGTTGGGGGTAGGGTGTTGGGGGTAGGGAAAGATCAAGAAAAGTAAATAATTCATCAGCACTCAAAACCCCTGTTTTAGCGATCGCTAAAATGAATTCTCATCTTTTCACCAGTCATCAAAGTGAAAGCCCAGCCTAGATTACATCTCGCTTGTCACCCCTCAATCTCACCATCTACACAAATAAGTCAAAAACAATATGAGAATTTACTTGACATTAAATATAACTATATGGTTATAAGGTTAACTTGCCTTGAACAACGATTAACCTCGGAATTAAAAATTATGACTATTTCTCTGCAACAACGCCAAAGTAGTAACAATCTTTGGGAGAAATTCTGCAATTGGATTACCAGTACTAACAACCGTATGTATATTGGTTGGTTTGGCGTACTGATGATTCCCACACTATTAACAGCAACCATAAGTTTCATCATCGCTTTCATTGCCGCACCACCTGTAGATATAGATGGTATTCGGGAACCTGTCGCTGGTGCTTTAATCTATGGCAATAACATCATTACTGCTGCGGTTGTGCCTACTTCCAATGCTATTGGTTTGCACTTTTACCCCATTTGGGAAGCGGCTAGCTTAGATGAGTGGTTATATAATGGCGGCCCTTACCAGTTGATTATTTTCCACTTCTTGATTGGTATTTTCTGCTACATGGGTCGGCAGTGGGAATTATCTTACCGCTTAGGAATGCGTCCTTGGATTTCTATCGCCTACAGCGCACCTGTTGCTGCTGCCACTGCGGTACTATTAGTCTACTCTGTGGGTCAAGGTTCCTTCTCTGATGGTTTGCCTTTAGGGATTAGCGGTACTTTCAACTTCATGTTTGTACTGCAAGCAGAACACAACGTTCTCATGCATCCATTACACATGTTAGGAGTAGTTGGTGTCTTTGGTGGTGCTTTATTCGCTGCCATGCACGGTTCTCTAGTCACTTCGTCTTTAGTTCGGGAAACCTCTGAAATTGAATCCCAAAACTACGGTTACAAATTCGGTCAAGAAGAAGAAACTTACAATATTGTTGCGGCTCACGGTTATTTCGGCAGATTGATCTTTCAATACGCATCTTTTAACAATAGTCGTGCTTTACACTTCTTCTTAGGTGCTTGGCCAGTAATTGGTATCTGGTGTGCTGCCTTAGCTGTATCTTCTTTCGCCTTTAATCTCAATGGTTTGAACTTTAATAACTCTGTTCTTGATGCTCAAGGTCGTGTAATTAATACTTGGGCTGATGTTTTAAACCGCGCTAACTTGGGAATGGAAACAATGCACGAACGCAACGTTCACAACTTCCCCTTAGATTTAGCTGCTGGAGATATTCAACCTGTAGCCTTGGTTGCTCCTGCTATTCACGGTTAATTAATTCTGAATTCAGTTCGTTCTAACTCCTCAAAAACAGTGTAAGCAGCCCAAGTTAAAAATGCTTCGGGTTGCTTTTTTTATCAAAATGTCGTTTCTGCAAGGGAAGAATCATTGTTTGGCGATGGGCTATGCCTTGATGGAAGCGATCGCAACAGCCACAAAAAAACTAACTCCAGTGTAGATAATTTATTACTATATAGTTATACTATTAATTAATCAAACAATTTTATCTGGAGTTAGCCATGATGTTATTCCGACAACTCTTTGACCCGGAAACAAGCACTTATACTTATTTAATTGCCGATTTAGAGACTAAAACGGCGATTTTGGTCGATCCGGTATTAGAACAAGTAGAGCGCGATCGCCAATTACTCACAGAACTAGCACTAACTCTGAAATACTGCTTAGAAACCCATATCCACGCCGATCATATTACTGGGACAGCTAAATTGCGTGAGGCTACAGGTTGTTTGGGAATTGTACCGGAAAATGCCCAAGCTATATGTGCAGACAGATTTATGAAAGATGGAGAAGTATTAGAGTTAGGGAGCGTGAAAGTAAAGGCGATCGCAACTCCGGGTCATACTGATAGCCATAATGCCTATTTAGTTAATGGTACTCATTTACTCACCGGAGATGCCTTGTTAATTCGTGGTTGTGGACGGACTGACTTTCAAGGTGGGAACGCAGGGATGATGTATGACGCAATAACGCAACGTTTGTTTACATTACCTGACGAAACCTTAGTTTATCCCGGTCATGATTATCGAGGTAATACAGTTTCCACCATTAAGGAAGAGAAACAATGGAATTTACGGCTGGTGGGACGAAACCGCAACGAATTTATCCAATTAATGGCAAACCTGAATCTACCCAACCCGAAAAATATTATGGAAGCAGTACCCGCGAACCAGCGCTGCGGTAGCGTTGCTGCGTAACAAAATCACACAAAAACTTTGCGTTTAAAAATCTACATTCCTAAGTATAAAAAGCAATGACTACTTCCCGTGTAAACAAATTACAAAGCGTTGATACTCAAACTCTCAAACAGTTGTTGAAGCAACAAGCTATCACACTTATAGATGTTCGTGAACCAGCTGAGTATGCAGGAGAGCATATTCCCGGAGCAACTTTGATTTCCTTATCAAAATTTGATCCGCGCAAAGTTCCCCAAGATCAAGACACAAAAGTGATTCTCTACTGTCGTTCCGGGAATCGTTCAACAATGGCTGCTCAAAAACTATTTGATGCGGGTTTTACCACTGTTACCCATCTGGAAGGGGGTATAAGCGCTTGGAAACAAGCGGGTTATGCTACCACAATTAACAAAAATGCCCCCATTAGTTTAATCCGACAAGTGCAAATTGTCACTGGTTCCTTGGTGTTAATAGGCACATTATTAGGAGCATTTGTTTCTCCTTGGTTCCTGATTCTCAGTGGTTTGATGGGAGGAGGATTAATGTTTTCGGGAATTACAGATAGTTGCGTGTTAGGGATGCTACTAGCAAAGCTTCCTTATAATCAACGGAGCAGTGTATGACGCTGTGGATTATTGGGCATTTGCTGGCTGCTTGTATTGGGGTAAGCTTGGGTTTGATTGGCGGTGGGGGTTCGGTGCTGGCGCTGCCAATTCTAGTTTATGTCATGGGTATACCTCCAAAATCTGCGATCGCCATGACTTTGGTAATTGTCGGTACTGTTAGCTTATTGGGGGTAATTCCCCACTGGCGAGCCAAAAATGTTGATTTCAAGACTGCATTTATTTTTGGTTCGGCAACGATGCTGGGGGCATTTCTGGGGGCAAAAATTGCTACACTTCCAGTAATTACCGCAGCTTTTCAAATGATGCTGTTTGCAGTCATGATGTTGGTAGCTGCTGTGTTTATGATTCGGCGTAGTTCTAAACCTGTGACAGCAGATGATAAACTGGCATTTTATCCCCCACCTGTCTGTAAGTATTGCTGGTTGTGGTTAATTAGTGAAGGCTTGGTTGTTGGGGTGCTGACTGGGTTGGTTGGTGTTGGTGGTGGGTTTGCGATCGTGCCAGCTTTGGTACTCTTGGGAAATGTACCCATGAAACAGGCGATCGGCACATCCTTGTTAATTATTGTATTTAATTCAGTTGCAGGTTTTTTGGGCTACTTGGGTCATGTTTCTTTAAATTGGGACTTGATGTTCTCTTTCATTGTGGCTGCTAGTGTGGGAACAATCTTTGGTGCGTACTTAGCTGAATTTGTTCCAGCTAATAGACTTCAGAAAAGTTTTGGTTATTTTTTGCTTGCAGTTGCAGCTTTGGTTTTGGTGCAGAATCGTCAGCAACCGCGATCGCCCCAGGTAGAAAATCATAGCAACTCCCGACTAGTCACAGTCAGTAGACCGAAAAGTTTTGGGCTACCTTCTTTACAAGATGCTACGCGAAGGGCGATCGCCAAAAAATAACAGCATCCCAAAACTCCGTATGAAGAATTACACAGCGATCGCATGAAAAACCCTCTCGTGAACTTAAAATTTCTAATATGGATAAGCTAATCGGCATTTAAGCTGCATAATATAAATGCAGAGTCGGTTGAAA
>NZ_JAYGHD010000478.1:0-4471 GCF_034932245.1 Nostoc sp. UHCC 0251 | reverse complement strand
TCTGCCTCTTGTCAAGCTACTGGAGGCGGAGCCTCCCAGAATGGGTTCCCAGCCTCTAGGCAGGGAACCAGTCAGAGCAAGGGCTGTATCTTTTCTTAGTGCCATTCGTTCACGCCCCTATTTCAGTCTGTAGGGTCGATATTAATAGCACCGGAAAATCAGTAGGTCGCAGCAGTACCGCAGACTAATCGAGTCTGCGATCAGCGTTCCTACTCTTGTTAGCTAGGATTGGGGATTGGGAGTAAATTTCTTTCTGAGTTGAGTGAGGTTTGATCCCCACTGTGTATAGACGCGATTAATCGCGTTTATACACAGTTAGACTCTTAGGTAAATCAATGTTGATCGTGATTCCGGTACCTTTGAGATTTCCTGATGAGAGTGTGTGATATAAGACCAATGCCCGGTTTGGTTGGTCGAAAAGAAACCCACGACGTGTGGGTTTGATCTTTCCTTCCTTTACTAGGGAGACAAAGCTTTCTAAATACCTACGTATACCTTGACGGTTTTCTTGACTATTATTCATATGACGCTTAATCAGCATCATAAAGAAGTCCAAACTACGATTTTCCTGCCCCTGAATCAGACTTCCCTCATCTAGGAAAGAACTTGCTATGAGCCTGCCATCAACTTGTTTAACCTTAAATAGGGTAAAGTAACGCCCTTCTTTTTTAGGATCGCTTGCATAACAGACCCAAGAACCCTCTTGATTCTGTGTAAAACCTTGTTCAGCAAGGTAAGAAAGCAAAGAATTACTTGTCTTTGTTTGTAGTGGAGGTAATAAATCCTCAATGGGATCTAAAGAACAAATCCTCTGTGTTGTTTTCAGTTGAGAAGCAGCAGGATTTTCCTGGGTATAGACACGTAGGGGTTTGTCATCAGACATTGCCATAGTAGACATCGCAGCGATCGCAGATATTTGGAAAGCGATCGCTCCAAACAAACGAACAATAATATTCATGTTTTTCCTGTTACTCTTGCTGATGTTGTTAATAATCGAAATCGTTGCTAAATCAAGATTGATCTAGCAGTCTTAAATCATTTGTTTGTTTAGATTTAAGTGTTTTTCCTATTTGGTCAAGGTAGCTGAAGTTTTCAAAAATGAAATAGGACTTTTATATGGGTAATAACCACAAAGAGAAATCAATGTCTAAGATAAAACACACAATATTAATGCCTTATTGACAAGACAAATTTGGCTTTTCGATATTTTTAGATATGCGAAAAACAACTGACTTAGTGTCAAATTTTTTCTATTTACTCTTGTCTAATTTTGTGCCGCTTTAAGAGGGCTTTATCCCTTATTAGCAAGCTTTAATGATTCCTAAAAGAAGACTTTGTGAGCTATTTAGTACCTTATATAACCAGAATTTCAGAAGCTATGTGCTTTGCACATTGGCGCTTTTGCTAATTTCCTGGGTGGGTTGAATAATCTTTTGTTTTTTGGAGGTAGCACACCTAACTAGCTGTTTACGCATGGTTGAAACTTAATGTATAAATAATATCCCCTGACAGTAAAATAATATTACCATGAGCTTGAGGTATGCAACACTATTGTGGACAGTTATCAAAGTTGTACACAGTGAATTTTATCCACCTCTCTATTAAATTTTATGGCAAATAGCTGATAATCAAAATCAATTTACTTATACATTGCTAGTATTTTAAATACTAGTATACTTGTTCTTAATGCATGATTACTTAGTTTTAAGTATAACTTTTATGCAAAGTATTCCACGTAGGAGCAATATATTTCTATTGCTGAATAAGGGCTTTTTGAGTTGTATGAAGTTTTTTCAAAAAACAAATATGAGTTTTATATATATAATTGTCACGGCGAAAGAGTATGTCCTTAAATTTGCCCTGTAGATAGAGGAATTTCCTAAGCAAAGTTGGTATGTTTAGAGGTTGGAATAGGAGCAAGTTTTGACTACAATTAAGTTGTTAACTTGTTATTTTTACAAGCCTTAGCAGTATGAACGTGGAATTTTTTAATAGGATTCCTTTGATGCCTTTAGTATTACTATGGCTGGCTTACACTGTCCTGGGTTGGTATCTTGCTGCTCATCATATTATTTGGTTGGTAGGAGCTTTTGTCGCTGCTATGGTTATAGCTGTAGTGCGAAAAAGTATTTCTTGGTTAGAGCGTTTAGTTGAATTTGGGTCTAAAACTTTAGCTGTCATATTATTTTTAAGTATATCAATTGCTTTTGTAGC
Organism: Nostoc sp. UHCC 0251; assembly: GCF_034932245.1. Taxonomy (NCBI): domain Bacteria; kingdom Bacillati; phylum Cyanobacteriota; class Cyanophyceae; order Nostocales; family Nostocaceae; genus Nostoc; species Nostoc sp. UHCC 0251. The sequence continues at coordinate 2,257 of NZ_JAYGHD010000478.1, read as the reverse complement.
AACTTGGTCAATATTATTAAGGCTTTTTCTCATCCCATTAGCAACTACGCTTTTAGCTGATTTGGAAATGCGCTTTTCTGGCTTCAACAAACTAGATTCATTTTGGATTTTAACAGTCCTAGCAGTATTGGGTTTGGTGATGGGCGAATTAATAGATATTCTACTTTTTCCCAGTAGTAGATACTAAAAAATTAAGCATAAAAAGATATTTTTATTATTTATTAAGTAAAGACGTACAGATATGCGCCCCTACTTAATCTCAAGTTTTAAGCGATCGCTGCCTCTAGCTGCCCGATAAAACAAAGCACGATGACCCAATATTAGTCAATCATTCTCTAGATTACTTAAAAATCCCACTCACGGAAGACGTTTTAGTGAGTCAGATTTTCTAGTCTATTACCAGAATTAAGACAAGCTAACAATGCAAATACTTCTGAAAGCAGAGGCAAATGCCCGGCATTTGGGTCTTAATAGCGAACTGGGACATGGTTCCTTGTTCAAAATTAAGTTGCCATTGTTCTGAAAAGCATAGATGTTGTCTAGCAAGAGAAATTGAAGCGATCGCTGTAGGGAGATTGATCTGGATGTGGCGAGATGGATATTACCGTTTGCAGGCATATCACTGATGATTGTCATTTTTGAGTCACATTTGTTTTGAACCATAGAGATATAGGTAAAACAGTGCAAAAAAAGATGAAACAAAGCGGTGAGTCCTCACTCAACACTAATAAGGAAGTAATGTGAGTAGACGTAAAGACTACAGTTTGCTTCAGCAGACAGGAACAGATCAAGTAGCAGCACCCAAGCCATCGCTGACATTATCAGACGCAGTGGCTCTGATTGTTGGTATTGTCATCGGGGCGGGGATTTTTCAAACCCCGGCTCTAGTGGCAAGTCAAGCAGGTAGTGATATTGCTGTACTACTTCTTTGGCTAATTGGTGGTGTGGTATCTCTGGTAGGAGCGCTGTGTTATGCAGAGTTGGCAACTGTCTATCCCGATGTTGGAGGTGTCTACTATTATTTGAAACGTGCATTCGGGCGGGGAGTCGCCTTTTTATTTGCCTGGGCGCGGATGACAGTGATTCAAACTGGTTCTATTGCTCTGTTGGCATTTGTTTTTGGCGATTATGTTTCTCAGATATTGCGGTTAGGAACGTTTTCGTCTTCTATCTATGCAGCCATAGCGATCGCACTTTTAACTGCTTTGAACATCATCGGTTTGCAGCAGGGTAAGTGGACACAAAATTTGCTGAGTGCTGCGAAAGTTCTGGGTTTGTTGCTGGTAGTAATTCTTGGGCTTACTGCCATTCCTAATTCTGCTGCTGCCGCCCCTGTGGAAGCTGCATCATCAGGAACTTGGGGACTGGCGATGGTGTTTGTGTTGCTATCTTACGGCGGTTGGAATGAGGCAGCTTATATCTCAGCAGAAATTCAAGATGGACGACGTAATATAGTGCGATCGCTAATGTGGAGTATTGGCATTATCACCGCCATTTACTTACTCATCAATCTAGCTTACCTACGGGGACTAGGATTAGCAAACATGTCCCAGTCCGAAGCAGTAGCCGCAGATTTAATGCGCTCTCTTTGGGGCGAACCGGGAGCCTTATTCATCAGTGTATTGATTGCGATCGCTACTTTAGGAGCAACCAACGCCACAATCTTTACCGGAGCGCGTACCAATTTCGCACTGGGACAAGATTTTTCGCTATTTGGTTTTATGGGACGCTGGCAACAACGTCCTAGTAGTCCTACCCATGCCTTATTATTGCAAGCTGCGATCGCCTTAGCATTGGTTTTTTTAGGCACGCTCACCCGCAAAGGCTTTGAAACAATGGTGGATTACACCGCCCCGATATTTTGGTTCTTCTTCTTGCTTTCCGGCATATCACTGCTGGTATTGCGAATCCGCGAACCCCACATAGTACGCCCGTTCCGTGTGCCATTTTATCCTTTTACACCATTATTCTTTTGTGCCGTTTGCGGTTACTTGCTCTACTCCAGCTTGGCTTATACAGGTGTGGGAGCAGTTGCAGGTGTTTTAGTTGTAGCAGCAGGTATCCCCGTGTTGTTTTGGAATAACTATCGCCAAGGTAAGACTTAATCCAAGTTGGGACTTTGGCTACGCTCAGTCGAACAGTTTTAGATTGTGCAACCTCAATCTCACGCTATAAACAATTCAAAATTCCATGACTATTCAGTTGTTTTAAGCTAATCGGCATTTAAGCTGCATAATATAAATGCAGAGTCGGTTGA
>NZ_JAYGHD010000477.1:0-4705 GCF_034932245.1 Nostoc sp. UHCC 0251 | reverse complement strand
TAAAAAACAAAGGCAATAGTGACTATGTTGCAATTTAAATGCCGATTAGCTTACCTTCTGCCAAAACGATCTGAACAAAACTTCTTGGTATTCTGAAAATTGGTTACATTTTACCCTAGAAAATGCACATAATGCCTTTGATCAAGCGTGCGATCGCTGGCGTAGACTATACAAAGATGCAGTTGAACAATTAGACAAAGCCCGCGACAGCACAAGTCGTTACACCAGAGGCTATGCGACCCAAGAAGAACGGGATATCGCTAAAGCCCAAGAAAAAGAAGCACTGCGACAAATTGACCTGTTAGTGGGACAAGTGCAAGGTAAAAGCAATAATCAGTTTGAATTTTACCCCTATCGTTACTTCGCTGCCGAGGGATTTTTACCTGGGTTTAACTTCCCCCGCTTACCAGTCCGGGCATTTATTCCCACAGAAGAAAGTGGCGAATTTATTTCCCGCCTCCGCAGCGTAGCTTTGAGAGAATTTGCCCCTGGTAATGTTATTTACTACGAGGGTAGTAAATTTATGGTGGCTAAAACCAAAATCCCTGTTGGCGGTGCTGACTATCAACGGGTAAATGTCTGCTTTAAATGCGGTTATTTTCATGAAGGGGCAACCAGTCACCGCGATACCTGTGAGAACTGCGGGGCAAAACTTGTCGATAGTAACAATAATAAGGCTTTACTTACACGCTTATTATCAATGGAAACTGCGATCGCCTGGAGAAGAGAACGCATTACCTGCGATGAAGAAGAACGCCTTAAATACGGTTACAACATCACTACCCATTTCCGTTACGACCAGCAAAAGCGCCAATCAGCAACGGTACAGACTGCCGATGGTACAGAATTATTACGTTTAACCTATGGCGCTACAGCAGACATCTGGCATATTAATCGCGGATTGAATAAGAAAAAAAGCGAGGAACGAGGATTTAAACTCGATATCAAAACTGGTATTTGGGGCGATGCCAAAAATGACTCAGCAAAAGATAGCATTCATGCCGACGTTAACTTAATGGTGAAAAACACCTGCAATATTCTGGTTGTTGAACCATTAGGTGTACCCACAGATGAAAGAGAAGCTTTTATTGCCACACTGCAATATGTATTGGAAACTGCTATCCAAGCAGTGTACAAATTAGAAGCCGATGAACTCGACTCCGAACGCCTGGGAGACGGAAAATATTTGCTGTTCTGGGAGGCTACGGAAGGCGGTGCAGGTGTCCTTTCTCAACTATTAGAAAAACCTGATTCTTTTCAAAAAATAGCCGATGCAGCTTTAGATATTTGCCATTTCAAAGAACCTAAAGATAGCTGTGTCCAAGCTTGCTATGAATGCTTGCTTTCTTACCGCAACCAGTTCGACCATGCTTTGATCAATCGCTATCTCATCAAACCCTTACTTGACGAACTGCAAAAAAGTACAGTGCAGATAGAAGGAATATGTCGTGATGAACAGTATCAACAACTGCTGCAACAAACAGACCCGAATTCTGAATTTGAACGCGTAGTTTTACATGAAATATATCACGGGGGATATAAATTACCCGATACTGCACAGGAATTGATTCCAGAGTCAAACTGTAAGCCAGATTTTCTTTATAAAGAAAATTGCATTGCTGTTTTCTGCGACGGTTCAGTTCATGACAGCCCTGAAAAACGTAAGCAAGACCAAATTGAACGGGATAATCTCAAGCACAACACCAGTTACCATATTCTTGCCCTACGCCATGATGAAGATTGGCGAAGAGAATTGACAAAACTAGCAAGTTTGTGAATGGCTTTAGAGTGCGATATTACTTCCAAAATTAGAACTTAAGCATCAATCAGTAACTAAATTTTTTGCTGATTGTGCATAAGTTTTTTTCATTATAATCACTCATTTAAATATTACTCGCCATTGTTGTTACAACCTCATAAATGGGAATACTGAGAGTAGTATATAAATGAGAATCTTATGTTTAATAAATCAAAGGAATCTTTACCGTTAGTAAAAGCCAAGCGGCATTTAGCAGACAATTGCGAACAGCAGAGACTCATAGCTTTAGAAGAAGCACTAACTTTGGGTCAACAAGGTTTAGATTTGTTCACACAGCAAGCCTTACAGGATAATTCAGAAAAAATCCGACAATCTGCTTACTGGATACTCCATCAACACAACCCTTATCTCTGCAAAAATTCTGGAGAAATAAGCTTTAATAAACCGATATTCCCTACAGATACAATTGCCTGTGTTGCCATCAGTCCTGATAATCAAATTTTAGTGGGAGGAAGCTGGCAAAAAATTTGGGTTTGGAACTTACAAACAGGAGAATTGCTTCGCACCATCGATGCACATTCTCATTGGGTTTTATCTGTCGCTATTAATCGAGGTAGCAATACCCTTGTAAGTAGTAGCGCAGATACAACAATTAAAGTATGGGATTTAAGCAAAGGCTCATTAATTCGGGAAATCAATGCTCATTCCAACTGGGTTAATGCCGCAGAAATTACACCTGATGGCAAAGCTATAGTTAGCGCCAGTGCAGACAAAACAATTAAAATCTGGGATTTCAATACAGGTAAATTGCAACATACCCTTAAAAACCATTCGGGTTCAGTTTTAAGTCTAGCAATTAGCCCAGATGGAAAAGCTATTGCCAGTGGTAGTACAGATAAAACGGTTAAATTATGGAATTTACAATCAGGAAGATTATATTGTAGCTTAGAAACACATTCCGACTGGGTACAAGCAGTTAAGATTAGTCAAAATAGTAAATTCTTGATTAGTGGTAGCCGTGATGGAGATATTAAAGTTTGGCAGGCAGATTTTAAGATTAAAAATGAATTAAAATCTTTTGATTCAAATAATACAGGCTTAATCACTAAAATTATAGGTTTTATATTTTTAATAGTAATTTCCAAGTTCACGGCAGGAGCGGTGTTTTGGATTGGTGCGCTATTCCTTGCTATAGGCGAGCTAATTAGCAAAAAAAATAAGCATACACATACATTAAATGTATCTAAATTAAAATATAGCTACTCTATTCATCAAGAGTTAACTGATACAGTCAATAACCTTATTATTAGCCCTGATGGCAAAAATCTTATTAGCGCCAGTAATGATAACGCGAAGCAGTGGTGTATTGAAACAAAACAATTAGTCCGTACTTTGACTGGTCACTCTGGTTTTGTTTCTTCTGCTGCTATCAGCCCTGATGGTAAAATTCTTGCCACCGCCAGTAATGACTGGATTAAACTTTGGAATTTCCATACAGGTCAATTACTGCATCCGCTAAAAGGTTGTGCTGAATCAAGATTAAGCCACATATCAATTTTTCCCCTTCAAGTACAGCTTGAGTGTGGGCAGTGCCAAATCTTTAGTATCAAAGGAATCGACCAAAATGGTTTAGACATTAGTGTTCAAGAATTATCATGGCAGGCAGAGGGAGGCAATATTGATAACAGTGGCTTATTTATAGCCGGTGAAAAAGAGGGAGAATTTACAGTTACAACTACAGCAGGAAGCTTCCAAACCTCTGCATCAGTTACTATTATCGAACCTTCCAGATTGACACAATTAATTATTACACCTCAAGAAATAAAGCTGGAGTGTGGTCAAGCTCAAGCTTTTAATATCAGAGGGTTAGATCAACGAGGTTCAGAAATTAGTGTAGAAAAATTATTGTGGCAAGCTACGGGTGGCACTATTGATGATCATGGAACTTTCCATGCTGGACAAAATCCTGGGGAATTTGCAATTACAGCAAATTTAGAAGCAGTCAAAACCTCTGTTTCAGTCACACTAATTGAACCAGCCAAACTCAAAACATTAATTATTTTTCCCTTAAAACCCACATTGACGTTCGGTGAGAGTTTGCACTTTACTATCAAAGGTGTGGATCAGTATGGTAGCGATATCAAGCATGAAGAAGTAACTTGGAGTGCAACAGGCAGCACAATTTTTCCTGACGGTAGATTACAAGCAAGTTATCAAGAGCAAGAAATTACTGTCATTGCCAGTGTTGGAGAGATTAGCACCTCTACAATAATTAATGTCATTGAACCTGCAAGATTAACTATACTCGCCATTTCTCCCCAAAAAGTTGAAATGAAGCCTGGGGAACACCAACACTTTAGCATTCAAGGTTTAGATCAACGGGGTAATGCGATCGCAACTGAGAAAATAGCTTGGAACGCCACAGGTGGAAAAATTGACCAAGATGGGAATTTTATAATTAATCAAAATGCCAAGGGTGACTTTAGCATATCAGCTTGTGCAATTGAACAAAATGTAAGTGCTTTTGCCAAAGTTGTTGTACCTGTAGTTTTACAACGGCTAGAAATTTTTCCCAAGGACATACAAATTGAACCTAATGAAATCCAAACCTTTACTGCCAAAGGATTTAACCAGGAAGGAGATGAAATTGGCATAGGAAGAGTTGATTGGCAATCTACAACTGGAGGATTGATTGATGATGATGGTATGTTCATTGGTAGTTACGACATAGATACAGTTGACATCATTGCTACTGTTGGAGATGTCCACGATGTAGCTTGTGTAGGCTTGCTTCCAGTTCTGAGAAGTTTAGAAATTGAGCCACAAGGAAGGCAACTTAAACCGAATGAACAGCTTAATTTAAGGGTTAGGGGATTTGACCAATTTAGCAACCCACATTCAGCAGGTAATTTAAGACAAAAAATAATATTGGTGACAAGATGCACC
>NZ_JAYGHD010000476.1:0-4802 GCF_034932245.1 Nostoc sp. UHCC 0251 | reverse complement strand
GGCTCCCCTACATATACTTAGATTTTTTCATAAATCAAATACTAGTCCTATAGTACTTATGCTTGAACCCCATCCGATTGCTTATTATCAGTTAATTTGGATAGCTTCTTACGTTTAAATACTAAATATGTGCTGAGAGTGCCGAGGGCGAGTAAGCTCAGGGTAGAGGTGGGTTCAGGGACGCTGACTATAGTTGCAGAAAAACTAATGGGTAATTCACTATCTTCCGTCCCAAAATTTTCAAAACCTGGTGTCAATGGTGGCGCAGAAAAAACCTCTAAATAACCTGGTGTCGGCAAAAAATTAGCAAAAAATGGACTAGAATAGTTTCCCCCGGAGGTGGAATACCCAAAACCGTCACCCGTTAACTGCTGACTATTAAGACTAATTAAATTGTCAACATTAAAAGGTTCGTTTCCCGGTATTGGAGTCCCAGCAGGTTGCAGACCAGTAATTGTCTCACCATTTCGTGTACCAGTAATCCCCATAATCTGGTAAAAACCCAAATCGTCGGGGGTGTCATTACTGACGAAATTACCATTTGCTGTTATACCAGTACCAGAATAATTCCATTGCCAGGTTAAAGTGGCAGCAGAGGCGGCTTGCATTGTCCCAAAAACCAATCCAGTTGTGGCGGTGAGGGCTGTAGCAGATAGTAGAGCTAGATTTTTCATAGAGGTCATTAGTGCGATCGCAAATCTTGTAAAGAGTTTTTGTATCTTGTTCTTGCAAATACCAAGGGGTGATATTGAGACCGATCGCCCCTTGATACTATTCTGATGCATCGACTGCACAAATAATCTTTTTTTTGGAGTGATGCCTACTAGCTTTTTTGATGGCATTTAGAGACTAGTTTTTGTTAGAAAATAAGATGCATTTCCCCTGTCTGAAACTCGGAACTTCAGGTTTAAAAATGAACTCCACCCGTTCTGAGTCGAAAAGGTGGAGTTAAAAGTTGGAGATTTGGTAAATTCTCCTCACAAATGACGAATGACAAATGACAAATGACAACTAATTAAATACGCGACTTGACAAATTTTTCCAATCTATCCATTCCCTTTTCAATCGTCGCCATATCGGTGGCATAGGAAAGGCGAATGTTGTCATCAGCGCCAAAAGCAATTCCGGGAATGACTGCAACTTGATGTTTTTCCAACAAAGCGTCACAAAATTCTAAGGATTTTAGACCGGTTTTGCTGATATCAGGGAACAGATAAAACGCGCCATCTGGTTTTGCAGTACTCAATCCGGGAATGGCGTTGAGTCTGTCTAACATTACCTGGCGGCGTTTGGCGAAGGCTTGGCGCATTTCTTCGACACAATCTTGAGGACTTTGCAAAGCTGCGATCGCACCATATTGGGCAAAGGTACACACGTTAGATGTACTATGTCCTTGAATGGTACTCGCTGCCTTAATAATTTCCACTGGCCCCGCTAAATAACCAAGTCTCCAACCAGTCATGGAATAAGCCTTCGCAAACCCATTACTAATCAAAGTGCGGTCAAAAATTTCCTTCCCAAGTGAACCGATGCTGATATGTTCTGCACCGTCGTAGAGAATCTTTTCGTAAATCTCATCAGAGACAACAAAGATATCTGCATCAACTACTACCTGCGCCAGTGCTTTGATTTCATCTGGCGTGTACACCATTCCTGTGGGATTAGATGGGGAGTTGAGGATAAATAACTTCGTCTTCGGGGTGATTACTTTACGGAGTTCTTCGGGAGTAATTTTATAACCCGTCGTGGCATCTGTAGATACAATCACCGGAACCCCGCCAACCAAAGTCACCATTTCGGGATAACTTAACCAGTAGGGTGCAGGAATAATTACCTCATCACCTGGATCGATTAATGCCACCATTAAGTTGTACAGAGAATGCTTACCGCCATTGGTGACGATGACATTCTCGGACTTGTAATCAAGACCGTTATCAATTTTAAGCTTGTGGGCGATCGCTTCCCTTAACTTTGGTTCTCCAGCTGCTGCACCATATTTGGTTTTGCCTTCATCCAAAGCTTTTGCTGCTGCGGCTTTAATATGCGCCGGGGTATCAAAATCTGGTTCTCCAGCGCTAAAACTACAAACATCTATTCCTTCCGCCTTCAGTGCCTTAGCCTTGGCTGCGATCGCTAAGGTTAATGAAGGTGTTACCTGACTTACTCTTGCTGCCAGCTTCATTCTTACTATTTTTTGGCAAATCTTTCACTTATCTAAGGATATCCCAGAATCCTTGGCAAGATTTGCTTTTCTGAATTCATTGGGAATTGGGGAGATGAGGCAATACGCTTCGGTTAAGGCAAGAGACGCGATGAATCGCCGTCTCTACAATGGGGGATTACGTGACAGGTGACAGGTGATAGGTGACAGTGAATAACCTGTACCCTGTAACCTGTACCCTATTCCCTTCCCCAATCCCTAAGCTATCGTCACATCCGGCGACAAATAAACATCTTGAATGGAGTGAAATAGTTTCACACCTTCCTCAAAGGGACGCTGGAACGTCTTGCGCCCAGAAATTAATCCTGAACCACCAGCGCGTTTGTTGATTACAGCGGTGCGAACTGCTTCGGCGAAGTCATTTTTACCAGTCGCGCCGCCAGAATTAATCAATCCCACACGCCCAGAGTAGCAATTTAGGACTTGGTAACGAGTCAAATCAATTGGGTGATCAGTTGTCAAGTCTGTGTAAACCCGCTCATCCGTTTTGCCGTAACTCTTACCGCTGGCTTTGGCAATTGCACCATAACCATTGTTATTTTCAGCTAGCTTTTGTTTAATGATGTCGGCTTCAATGGTTACACCCAAATGATTTGCCTGTCCGCTGAGGTCAGCAGCAAGGTGGTAATCTTTATCTTGTTTAAAAGCGTTATTCCGCAGATAGCACCAGAGAATTGTGACCATTCCCAGTTCATGGGCACGTTTAAAAGCTTTGCTGATTTCCTGAATTTGTCTGGTAGACTGGTCTGAGCCAAAGTAAATTGTCGCACCCACCGCTACCGCACCCAAATTCCAAGCTTGTTCTACATCAGCAAATAATACTTGGTCAAATTGATTGGGGAAAGTCAGCAATTCGTTGTGATTGATTTTGGCAATAAAAGGTATTTTGTGGGCATACTTGCGCGAAACGATACCTAATGTTCCCAGAGTGGTAGCAACCGCATTGCAACCTGAAGCGATCGCTAGCCTGACAATATTTTCTGGGTCAAAGTAAATCGGATTGGGCGCAAAAGACGCGCCTGCTGAGTGTTCAATCCCTTGGTCTACCGGGAGAATAGACAGATATCCAGTATATGCAAGACGGCCAGTAGAATAAAGTAACTGGAGATTACGCAATACTTGAGGGTTGCGATCGCTGTTGATCCAGATGCGATCTACAAAGTCTGGCCCCGGCAAATGTAGTAAATCACGAGAAACTTTTGCTTTGTAGGTAAGCAGGTCTTCTGCCTCTTTACCTAGCAATGACTCTATAGAAGTAGCCTCTATGAGCGTTGTAGTCATAGCGTTTTCCTCAAAAATTGAGCAAATGACCTTTGCCCTTAAGATAGCATTTTTAATACTCCTGACCTGCTTAAGCTTGCATTAACTAGATATATATTCCTTTAGATATAAAAGTCTTAAATCATTCTTTAAAAATCGATAAAATCAATGATTATCTGAGATATAACCATGATTTGAGCCAAGATGCACAAAGAAAAAATAGTGTTTTTGAGGATTTTGATGAATTGCAGATTGATCATTAATTTGATATATTTCGATTTTAATACTCGTAATTTGACAACAATAAGGTTAGAAAGCAACCTCCATAGACTCCCATTGTAGTAATAATCGTTGTAAGAACAAATACAATTCTATGAGCAAGTTTCAAATCGATATCGACTTCAGCAATATAGATTTAGCTTCCCTTGAGACAGAAGAAGATTTTCAAAGAGAGGCAAAAATATTATTACCAAAGGTTCTAGTCAAAGTAGGTGAAAGTGTAGGGGAAAAGACTTGGGAAGAATTACAGCAAAAGCTGCAAGGAACTGGAGGTAAACTCAAATCTTCTCCCAGCGAAAAACGCAGGTTTATGCAAGAAACCGGAAGAACTTATCAACGAAATGCCAGCAAGAGAGAAAGGCAAGAACTGGAAGAATATATAGTAGAGCAATTGCGCCAACACAAGCGGTAGAGGTTCACCTAAGCTTGATATACGTGTATTCTCACTTCTATTGTTAGTAGATTGCGTTACACCAAAGGCTAAGGTAAATGTTGACATCCTCCTCAGCCGTCATGCTGAGGATTCCAATCTAATCAAACAGACTTAACTGTATGAATTCTTGACGGGTTTTGATTTGTTCAATTATGTGAAGAGTTTCAGCAGTTAAATAACTTTTGCGATCGCCTATAATTTTAATATTACAGTATGTGCTTCAAGGAAAAATTCTATAGATGTCTTTTCGATGAGCAACTCATTGGCAGATTAATGTTTTTGTTTCTTGATTAAGAGTAATGCCAATCCGATAATCACAAACCCGAATTTTATATTTATCGCTATAGCCTTTCAGTTTTCAAGATATCCTAACTCAAAGGGATTCTCCGATGCAAGTTATTGAAAGATGATAAGTTATACGCGGCTTTGAATCTCAACTGGTAAAGCAGCAAGTTCTTTCAAAAATCTTTTAGTATCTTTAGCTTGCCACCTTTTCTTCTTTTAGCGATTGATAATATTGTAGTGCTTCATCTTTCGATAATAGTTTTTCTTCTTCTAAGTAGGTAGGCGAGAAAATTTATAGCTATGTAACGAAAGCTTAATCACAAG
>NZ_JAYGHD010000475.1:0-4836 GCF_034932245.1 Nostoc sp. UHCC 0251 | reverse complement strand
GTTAAAGGAGTAAACATCTTTTCCCTTTACCCCTTGCCCTTTACCCCGCCAAGTTTCCTTGGCGAACTACTAGAGCTACGCCTACGCATTTTTTGAGTAGATTAACAATAGACCATCTCAAAGGCAGTTTATGACTTCTTTTAATTCAGTTGAAGATTTGGTACTAGTTGCTGGTGCTACTGGTGGAGTGGGGCAACTAGTGGTAGGCAAATTACTAGAAAAGGGTTTGAAAGTTCGGGTTCTGACACGCAATGCCGCAAAAGCCGAAGAAATGTTTAACCAGAGAGTGGAAATTGCCGTTGGTGACATCCGCCAGCCAGCTACACTGCCAGCCGCAACCCAAGATGTGAGCCACATCATAAGTTGTACTGGAACCACAGCCTTTCCCTCTGCGCGATGGGAGTTTGACCAAACCCCAAACTTAATTGAATGGGGAATCACTTTCCTTAACCCTAAATCTAGTGAAGCAAAAGCAAAAAATAGTCCGGAAAAGGTCGATGCTCAAGGTGTGAGCAACTTAGTGGCAGCAGCACCCCGCAATTTGAAACGGTTTGTTTTCGTCTCTTCTTGCGGAATTCTGCGTAAAAATCAGTTTCCTTTTAGCGTTCTCAATGCTTTTGGCGTGTTAGATGCCAAACAGAAAGGCGAAGAGTCCATTATTAATTCAGGATTACCCTACACCATCATCCGTCCAGGACGCCTGATTGACGGGCCATATACTTCATACGACCTCAACACCCTCCTGAAGGCAAAAACTGGAGGTAAATACGGTGTGGTAGTCGGCACTGGGGATACGCTTTCAGGTGATACCAGCCGGATTGATGTAGCAAACGCTTGTGTGGAATGCCTTTTACACCCAAGTAGTTCTAGGAAAATTTTTGAAATAGTCAACCAGGGACAAAGACCACCTGCGATTGACTGGGAAACTCTTTTTTCTAAGCTCAAGTAAGTAGTTAGTGCTGAGTAGTATTTTATCCGATGCCCGACATCAAAATACTGCTGATTATACGGTATTACGGCAGTGATACCTGCGGTTCTTACTAGCTTAGGCGTCTTTTAATCTTCTTCTATTCTCAGTGCTTTTGTAATTTATTACCTCTAAAGACGGCAAACACCACTCTACCGTTACGGTTCACCCTAATTACTGAAAGTATTAATTCCCATACATTAGACAGAGTGAAGGCAATAAATCCATGAAACAACTAAAAAAACTATTTAGTTAGTTTAACCGTCCTAAGTAAGGTTCGGGAAACCACCCTTCATGGACTGGCTAACACTAAGCTTCAGTATATATATCAGCATATCTGGAGTTTTAACTCCAGAAAAGCCAAAACAAAGGTATTCATGCTGAACTGGCTGATTTATTGACCCTGTTGGTTAAAAATTTAGTCCTTTATATTCTCATTCATTCATTTGTAGTTATACGGAGCCAGCACCTAAAATGGCAAAAGTAGTTGGAATTGACTTAGGAACAACGAACTCCTGCGTGGCAGTGATGGAAGGTGGTAAACCCACAGTAATTGCTAATGCTGAAGGTTTTCGGACAACGCCATCAGTAGTCGCATTTGCGAAAAATGGCGACAACTTGGTTGGTCAAATCGCCAAGCGCCAAGCGGTGATGAACCCCGAAAATACGTTTTACTCAGTCAAACGCTTTATCGGACGCCGCTTCGAGGAAGTAAGTAACGAAGCTACGGAAGTTTCTTACAAAGTCCTCAGCAGCAACGGCAATGTCAAATTAGATTGTCCGATAGCTGGTAAACCGTTTGCTCCTGAAGAAATTTCTGCAAAAGTTCTTCGCAAACTAGTTGAAGACGCCAGCAAATACCTGGGTGAAACTGTAACCCAAGCTGTAATCACTGTTCCCGCATACTTCAATGACTCGCAACGCCAAGCGACAAAAGACGCTGGTAAAATTGCCGGGATTGAAGTTCTACGGATTATCAACGAGCCTACTGCCGCTTCTCTGGCATACGGATTTGACAAGAAGAGTAACGAAACCATTCTCGTATTTGACCTTGGTGGTGGTACCTTCGACGTATCCGTACTGGAAGTAGGAGATGGAGTTTTTGAAGTACTAGCCACATCTGGTGACACCCACCTTGGTGGTGACGACTTTGATAAAAAAATAGTTGACTTCTTAGCTGAGAAGTTCAGAAAAGCCGAAGGTATTGACCTGCGGAAAGATAAGCAAGCTTTACAACGTCTGACTGAAGCGGCAGAAAAAGCCAAAATTGAGCTTTCTAGCGTTAGCCAAGCAGAAATCAACCTGCCATTTATCACCGCTACCCAGGATGGGCCCAAGCACCTGGATACAACTCTAACTCGCGCTCAGTTTGAAGAACTTTGCTCTGACTTAATCGACCGTTGCCGTATCCCTGTGGAAAATGCCCTTCGGGATGCCAAGTTAAACAAAGGCGATATTGATGAAGTGGTGTTAGTTGGTGGTTCTACCCGCATTCCCGCAGTCCAACAGATTGTGAAGCAGGTATTGGGTAAAGACCCCAACCAAACCGTCAACCCTGATGAAGTCGTAGCAGTCGGTGCAGCTATTCAAGCCGGGGTACTGGCTGGTGATGTAACTGGCATCTTGCTGTTAGACGTAACACCGCTATCTTTAGGTGTTGAAACATTGGGCGGCGTGATGACCAAAATTATCCCCCGCAACACAACAATTCCCACCAAGAAATCGGAAGTCTTCTCCACTGCTGTGGATGGACAAACCAACGTAGAAATTCACGTCCTCCAAGGTGAACGCGAATTCTCTAACGATAACAAGAGCTTGGGAACCTTCCGCCTCGATGGTATTCCTCCTGCACCACGCGGCGTTCCTCAAATTGAAGTGGTGTTCGATATTGACGCCAACGGTATCCTTAATGTTACCGCTAAGGACAAAGGTACTGGTAAAGAACAGTCCATCAGTATAACCGGCGCTTCTACTCTGGATAAATCTGATGTTGACCGGATGGTAAGAGAAGCTGAACAAAATGCTTCATCTGACAAAGAACGGCGTGAGAGGATTGAACGCAAGAACCAAGCCGACTCTTTGGCATACCAAGCTGAAAAGCAGCTACAAGAATTGGGTGATAAAGTTCCCGATGCTGACAAGACCAAAGTTGAAGGTTTGGTGAAAGAACTGCGGGAAGCAGTTGCTAAAGAAGACGATGAGCAAATCAAGAAGCTCACCCCAGAATTGCAACAAGCGCTATTCGCTGTTGGTAGCAACATCTATCAACAAGCTGGTGGCGGTGCTACACCTGGTACTGAACCTCCTCAAGATGGTGGTTCCACATCTGGTGGTAGCGGCGACGATGTAATTGACGCTGATTTTACAGAGAGCAAATAATTCCCCTACTTCTTATTGGGAAGATTATTTAGTCCCACCTCATATTACCCACTCAGGCAAATGCCTGAGTGGGGATTTTTTTTAGGGAGTTAGGAGTTAGGAATTATATAAGTTCGGTTAATCTCTTATGCCATATCCACAAGCACCTTGGACACTTCAAGGCTACGCTATCCAAACTCTACATTTGGTAAATATTGACCAAGTGCGCCCTTTGATTCCCTTAGAGTTAGAAATTATTTCTGTATGGCCTGGTAAGACTCTCGCTAGCGTGTATTTATCTCATTATGGGTCAGGCTCGGTACTGGAGTACAGCGAGTTAATTGTTGTCCCAGCTTTAGTTAATTACCAGAGAAAAATCGGTGGCTGGGTTTCCCATATTTATGTAGATAATGCTGATTCGGTGGCTGGTGGTCGAGAAATTTGGGGACTACCAAAGGAATTAGCTAAGTTTACCTGGCAGCAAGGAAACCATGTTACTGTGCATCAGGAGAACCGGAAGCTTTGTAGCCTCAACTATAATCAACAAAGCTTGGCATGGAGACAGTGGTTAAGTGCCTCTGCTTTTAGCGCCAAGGGTGCCGATTTGCTGATGTTCCCTGCTGAAGTTGAGTCTGTATTGGGTTTGATTGGTTCTAAGTTAGAAATTCCCGCCGAAAGTCCTTTTTCGGGAATAGGTTTAGGTCAACCTTGGTTAACTGTGCGTTGTGAGCAGATGAGTTTGCGGGTTGATGCGCCAAAACTCGTTGCTGAAATGGGTATTTAGTCCACTGCGGCGGAAGTTTGCCTACTTTTGTTATTTGGAAGTCCCTAAATAAGAAAAGTCAGAAAAATTTTTCTACCCAAACCCAAAAGCTTGAGATATCGAGGTTTGGGATAGGTACGACAGCGCAAGAAGAGTGCGTTCAGTTGTGCATCAATTCACTTTTAACGCCCCCAAAGCTTTTAAAGTTCCTACCTCTGCTTCAGTCAACCCGATCGCTTCAGTAATAATCATGCCTTCATACGGGCGGACTGGTCTGAAAGTTTGCCGACATTGCCCCGTAGTAATACCCCAACAGTTGATTGTTTCATCCCAGCTACCACTGAGAAGAGTTTGAGCGTCGTGGTTCAGATTAAGCGGCCATACCCAGTTGAGATGATTCTGTAGTGTAGCAAGGCAGTCTCCAGTAACTACATTCCAAATTTTGATGGTACGATCGCTACTACTACTAATCATGCGATCGCCATCGTCGGTGAACAAAATACAGAGTACCTGGCTGGTATGTCCAGAAAATGTACGCAGACAAACCCCTGTGTGGATGTCCCACAGCCGCACCAAGGAGTCATCACCACCAGTAGCGACATACTGAGTATCTGAACTTACTGCAACTGCCCAAACACGGTTAGAGTCTGCCTCCCATGTATGAGGACAATCGCCTGTTTCAATATCCCAGCGTTTAGCTAGATCAGCAGAAGCCTCACACTCACTCTTAGGAGTGTGAGATGAATGC
>NZ_JAYGHD010000474.1:0-5018 GCF_034932245.1 Nostoc sp. UHCC 0251 | reverse complement strand
ACCTTTCCCCTTTTCCCAGCCCTCACCTAACAATTTTGGGTTGGCAGACTACTAGATTAAAGATTTGGCTAATGGTTGTTGACTCTGTAGCTTTCAGGCATACATGTGGGAATTTTAAAATCAGGGCAAACTCCCCAAAACTGAATTAGCGCAGCAGCCAGCACTTGAGGTTTCGAGCAAGGAATGAAAATTAGTCAGAAATTAATTTCGGGAATTCTAGGAATAGCTACTCTCTCAGTAATTACTGGTGCGATTAATGCTCATCAACAATTGAAGATAGCTAAGTATATTGCTCAACAAGAGGCTGAAGAAGTTGCTGGACTAGTGGCATATTTCGTAAGTCATGAACTTGATGAATACCACGAAATCGGATCGCGAGATAAGATGCTAGCCGAATTGCAAGACCATGTTATCTCGCTACACAAGAGACGTCAGCGCGATCTGGAGATTGTAGACCGCAATAAAATCATTCTGGCAGATGTAGTTCCAGAAGACATTGGTACACGATTAGATCACGATCGCAATAATGAAGTTGGTAAAACTATTCAAGATGATATACCAAGAACTTATGTTGAGTTCAGTTCTGAGTACCCAAAAGGGATTCGATTGATTGCTGTTCCTTTTAAGAATGGTAAGGGTGAAACAGTTGGTGCAGTCATTCTAGAATATACACCGCTTTATGAAGCAGCCCTAGCAACAGCCCATAAAAATATTGTTGCCACATCGGTTATCAGTTTCGTATGTGGCATCCTGGCACTATTAGTAGGTTATTTGATCTCTAGAAGCATTTCAAAACCAATTAAACAGCTCCAGCAAGCTGTGGTAAATTTGGCTGAAGGTAAGCTAGATACCAGAGTTAGTATTCGTTCTCAGGATGAGATTGGCGAGTTAGCTACCTCTTTCAATAAAATGGCGGACGATCTGCAACATTCCAGACATGAGTTGGTCAATGCTAACGAACAATTACGAGACAAAATTGTTGAGCGTCACCACGCAGAAGTAGAACTTCAGCAAGCTCTGAAAGACCTACAAAAAACCCAAATTCAATTAATTCAATCTGAAAAAATGTCCAGTCTGGGTCAATTAGTGGCGGGAGTTGCCCATGAAATTAACAATCCAGTTAATTTTATCTACGGTAACATCCAGTACACTGATGATTACACTCAACAGCTGCTGTTGTTAATTAAGCTTTATCAAAATTATTATCCTAACCCAGAGCCAGAAATTAAAAATGCTAACGAAGAAGCAGATATTGAGTACCTAATAGAAGATTTGCCTAAGATGTTGTCCTCAATGAAGATGGGGGCTAAACGCATCCGGGAAATTGTTCTCAGTCTACGAATTTTCTCTCGCCTGGATGAAGCTGAGTTTAAAACGGCTGATTTGCATGAAGGAATCGACAGTACCCTGTTAATTTTGCAACACCGTCTTAAAGCACAAAATAATCGCCCTCAAATTCAAGTAGTCAAAGAATATGGTGAAATAGCTAAAATCCAGTGTTTTGCAGGGCAAATGAATCAGGTATTTATGAACCTTTTGGCAAATGCAATCGATGCTTTAGAAGAGTGTTTCCAAAAAGAACTTTGTCCAAATCCTTTGATTCGCATTTCTTCTGAACAGGTAAATGAAAATGCGATTATTCGGATTGCTGATAATGGATCAGGAATTCCAGAAGAAATCCAGTCGCGTTTATTTGATCCTTTTTTCACCACAAAACCAGTTGGTAGGGGAACTGGTATGGGATTATCGATCAGCTACCAGATAATTACTGAAAAACATGGTGGATCTTTGCAATGCATTTCATCACCGGGAGAGGGTGCAGAGTTTGTAATTGCAATCCCAATTCGAGAATTGGAATTAGCAGAATTATCAATCTGCGATCGCCATAGCAATCGGTAAAAGTCACCGCAAGTCTTTTTCAACCCCTAACTGCGTAGGCGTAGCCCGTCGTAGACATCGCACTGAGAGGGGAAATTGCGCCCGAATTGTTCGGTTCTACCACTGTCATAAGTACACAAATAGCTATAACCTCTTAGGTAGTAGTCAAATGTCTACCCTAGACGCTGTTAGTCGCTCTTGAATTAAGGGGTGAAAACTTGTGTACGAATGGATATTGCCAAGTCTGAGCGAAATCTTGGCTGAAAATCAATCAAGTGTGGCTGAATGTTCACCTGGTAAAGCAGAGCGGCAATGGCGTGTCAGCCTCGCAGCAACAGAACATTTGCTATTAAGTACTTTAGCATCTGCTTCGGTTGACACAACCCAAGGATTAGTTTTAGCTGCTCCAGCACCCTTATTTAGTCAGCCAAAACTGACTCAAAGCTTACAAACAGTAACTTTTACCGCAAAACCATTTAACCCCTTGGCGCTGATGCCATTTCAGATGCCAGATGTGATGCCTGGGTTGGGCTATGCCAACGCGTCTGGAAATGAAGAAATTGCTCCCCATGAATCGGTACTTCCGTTATTACCTGCCGATCCGTTAGGGGCAGAACAATTTTGCTTAGTTTTTACAGATAAATTTAGATTAGTACTGGTTTTAGCAACTCACAAAAACGGTAAAAAAACCTTTTCATTTTCTTTTGAGCCAGAAGTAGTACAGCAGGCTTGGCGATCGCTAGGAGCAAGGGTAATGCTGGCTAATCCAGAATTTTTTGCCCGCCTGGATACATTAGTACAACAGTATTCTCCGGTAGCACCAGATTGCCGCATCATGATTCAGTTTAGTCAGTTGTTGCTTCAGGAATTAACAGAAGCAGAAGAGACTAAGGATTCTTTGCTAGGGACTGGAGACAAGGACGACAAAGAAAATAACCCATGCCCAATCGCCCAAGCCCAACCCTCAAATCCTGATGTAGAATTGCTCCAAGCCTTCGCTCACGAAGTCCGCACACCCTTAACAACTATTCGCACCATGACTCGTCTGCTGCTGAAGCGGCGAGACTTAGATGCTAGTGTGATTAATCGTTTAAAAATTATCGATCACGAGTGTACCGAGCAAATTGATCGCATGGAGTTGCTGTTTAAGGCAGCAGAATTAGAAACTACTGCCTCAGCCAAATCATCAAAAACTCAACTCACGCCGATGTCTTTAGATCAAGTATTGCAGCAAAGTATTCCCCGTTGGGAACAAGCAGCGCATCGGCGGAACTTAACTTTAAATGTCGTTTTACCCCAGCAACTACCAACAGTGGTAAGCAATCCCACCATGCTGGATCAGGTACTCACTGGTTTGATGGAGAATTTTACTCGCAGCTTACCTGCTGGTAGCCATATTCAAGTACAAGTTATCCCGGCTGGAGATCAACTGAAGTTACAATTATCGCCCCAATTTGGATGCAAAGATTCAAGTAAAGCCGCTATACCTGCGACGCCGCCAATTCGCAAAGCACTTGGTCAACTGCTGATGTTCCAACCAGAAACGGGTACGATTAGTTTGAATATCGCCGCAACCAAGCATTTGTTTCAAGCGATCGGCGGCAAACTGATTGTGCGCCAGCGTCCACACTATGGGGAAGTTTTGACGATTTTCCTGCCCTTAGAAGTTAGCAATAAACAAAAGTCAGGAGTTAAAAGTTAGAAGTCACTAGTCCGTTAACTATTTTTCAAAATTATAAATCTTCACTCTAAATTAACGTAAATTGAACAAACCTCTCCTTATCTTGAGTCTGTCCCTCTCCCTGGTTTTATACCAATTCAATTAATGATTGCAACACATCCTTGGGTAAAGATGCGATGAATTGGGGTAAAGACGCGATGAATCGGGGTAAAGATGCGATGAATCGGGGTAAAGACGCGATGAATCGCGTCTCTACAAATGGTCTATTTGTTGCATTCTTTTTTAAAATTGGTATTACTTAGTAAAACCAGGGAGAGGTCTTTTTTTAGACTCATTTATACGGATACAATCTCAATACTTCTCGGTTAAGAATATTTGTAATATAAATGCCCGACTTCTCACAGAAGTCGGGCATCAATTACCTAAAGATTTGATGTTTAATTAGGCTGACTTATTTTTTATGAACAGAGATAATTCATTTCCATCAAATAAGCTTTGTCTAGCAATATAATTAAATTTTTCTGGCTTGCCATTTGTAAAAATAGATGCCAAAAATGGATATGAATTCTGGCTCAGAACCAAGTAAACATTTTTTGTGCAAAAATCGAAAGGAAAATTATGGCAAGTTTTGAAATCATCGAAAAAGAAAGCTTACGTCTAGTCAAGGTGACTTTACAAAACGAAACAGTACGAACGGAATCTGGTGCTATGTCCTATATACGTGGCAACATTCAGATGCAATCTAAAGCCCCTTCAGCAGGTGGATTTTTAAAATCCCTAGCCACGGGAGAAAACATTTTCCGTCCTACATATACAGGTACAGGTGAATTATATTTAGAGCCTTCTTTATCGGGATATTACATCCTAGAACTAGACGGGAACGAATGGATTTTAGATAGTGGCGCTTATTGGGCTAGTGATGGCACTGTAGAAGTAGGAGTTGAACGAAACAAATTTGTATCAGGCTTAATGGGGGGCGAGGGCTTGTTTCAAACAAAAGTTAAAGGCAGGGGTACAGTGGTGATGGCAGCACAAGGCCCTGTTGAAGTAATAACTTTACGCAATGACCGATTAGTTGTCGATGGAAGTTTTGCGATCGCTCGCACAACTACTTTAAATTATCGCGTTGAAAAAGCTACTAAATCTCTTTTAGGTTCGATGACTTCTGGTGAGTTTCTTGTCAATACTTTTGAGGGAACTGGTACTGTATTACTGGCTCCTGTACCTTATTGGCAAGTTATGATGCTCCGGCAAATTACCGCTACGTTACCAAAAACTTCTAGCTAAGAATCATCAATAATCTTGAAAAAATAAGGAATTAAAAAACTAATTATTCATGATTAAAATAATTAGCTGTTTCTTAAAATTTTAATTCCTTATATAGCAATCATAAATCATTCTTAAAGGCAATAGGCAATAGGCAATAGGCAATAGGCAACAGGCAATAGGCAATAGGCAA
>NZ_JAYGHD010000473.1:0-5067 GCF_034932245.1 Nostoc sp. UHCC 0251 | reverse complement strand
AGCATCCACTTTTGGAAGAAACATAATTCTGATACTCCGAAAACCCTACTATATGATTCATCTAAAAAAGTAGATCTGCCGAAAGTGGATGCTCCCCTTCAATTCGACCCACCCATAACAATCCTTCTTCGCATAAGACCCTTTGCACTTCTCTTAATCCCGGAATCTGACGATATACTTCAAATTTTGTGTGGTAATAATAAAACTAAATATGTAGTTTTAAAAGTTCATATAACTACAACAGGACAAGATTCAAATATTTGTAACAAAAACTCCATATGCTGTGTAAAAATTATGCCTCAAGTTGCAGAATAAAGTAGAGGTTCGTAAGTTTCATAGACAGCATTATTGGCGAACAAGTGCATAAATCAGCAAACGCGATCGCAATAACTAAAGCGAAGGGGTTCAAACCCGCAAAACAGAATCTCAAGTAAAAGGAGACTGGAAAAATGAGAAGCAAAAGCCTCTTAGTAGAAGACTTGAATTTATTTGAAGAACTGGACAATCAAACTGCTGAGTGTGTGGGAGGCGGACAGTCAAGACCGCAAAAAATATTAATTGCTCCTTTGCCTCCTCCTGGCTGTCCCCCTGGTTGGATACCAGCGCTACCACCTCTTAATCCTCAGCTAGGCTGTATTCCTAATACCATAGTTTCCCGAAAAGACTAGACTGCTCTATAGCAAGCCGCAGAAAGGGTTGACCAAATTGAAGGCTCTTGATGTCATTTGAAATTTTTTACGACAAAAACCCTTTCGATAATTATATGGGTGGCTGCATCACAGCACCAACAAAGGGTAAGAAAATGCGGCGAGTCAGCGGAATCTCTAAGTATTAGGTATTCTAGCAGGTCTTTTAAATAGCATTTTTGAGAACTTTGAGATACTGAGTAACCACACAGCCAAACTTTTGGTTCTCACAAGCTGAACATTAAACATGGTCGAGGCTTTTTGCCCCGATATTTCCTGCATAAGGATTTTACAGATTTTTCCCAAATTTTCGCTCCTTTAGTGCATAAACACTAAAAGTCATCGTAAAGAGTCATAACAGATAAGTTTACTTAGTAAGTATCAGAAAAAAGGTGTAAAGAAGACTTACTGGGTGATTACTGATTTGAATCTCTGAGTTTACATTATCCTGTCTCAGTTCAAATCGAAGAGTTAATAACTCAATTAAATGGCATCAAATGACCTGACTTTATTTTCTTCCCCATAATTGCAGCAGAAAATGAAATACCAAATAGTCTTTCAACACAGCGAAGAAGACTGCGGCGCGGCAAGCCTCGCCACCATCGCAAAACACCACGGACGTACCTTTACTCTCAACCGCGTCCGAGAAGCCGTAGGCACAGGTTCCAGAGGAACCTCCTTATTGGGATTAAGCCGGGGTGCAGAAGTACTAGGATTCAACGCCCGTCAAGTCAAAGCCAGCCCCAAATTACTCGACCAATTAGATCAAGCTCCCCTACCAGCAATTATTCACTGGAAAGGCTACCACTGGGTAGTTTTATACGGAAAAAAACGCAATAAATACGTCATCGCCGACCCTGGTGTTGGTATCCGTTATCTGACTCGTGAGGAATTAATGGTAGGTTGGGGGAATGGGGTAATGTTACTGCTGACCCCAGACGACAGCCGCTTTGCTCAACAAGAATCAGATAAAATCGGCGGTCTGGGGAGATATCTGCAAAGGGTGTGGCCCTATCGCTCCATTATCGCCCAAGCGATCGCCATTAACATCGCCATTGGACTGCTTTCTCTGACATCACCCTTCATGATGCAACTCCTCACCGATGATGTCCTAGTGCGCGGAGATACCCAACTACTAACCACCGTAGCCATTGGCGTTATCGTCATGAACTTAATTAGAAGCGCCATTAGCCTAGTCCAATCTCACCTCATCGGTCACTTCGGTCAAAGATTGCAACTAGGACTAATTCTCGAATACGGACGCAAACTCTTACATTTACCCCTATCCTACTTTGAAGGACGACGCAGTGGAGAAGTCGTCAGCCGCATTGCCGATGTCAACGCCATCAATAACTTAGTTTCCCAAATCGTTCTCGGATTACCCAGCCAATTTTTTATCGCTGTAGTCTCCTTGGGCTTTATGCTCTTTTACAGTTGGGAACTAACTTTAGCTTCCATCGTTGCATTTATGATTGTCACGGCTGTGAACTTGCTTTTCCTACCCGCAATGCGCCAGAAAACCCGCAGCATGATTGTTTCTGGTACAGAAAACCAAGGCTTTTTAGTAGAAACATTTCGCGGTGTGCAAGTCTTAAAAACTACTCAAGCCACTCCCCAAGCTTGGTCAGAATACCAAGGGAATTATGGTCGCCTCGCCAACCTGGGCTGGAGTATGATGAAACTGGGACTGTATAGCAGTACAATTACTGGCATTCTTTCCACCTTCATTAGTATTGGCATCCTTTGGATGGGTAGCTATTTAGTCATTAATCGCACTTTAACAATCGGTCAATTGATGGCATATAACGGCATGAGTGGTAACTTTCTCGGCTTCCTAGGTGCTGCCATCGGCTTAGTAGATGAGTTTATCACTGCCCAGATAGTCATTCAACGCCTGACAGAAGTGATTGATGCGACTCCAGAAGATGAAAATGATTTTAAAAAGCCTTGGGCACAAATTCCTGGTAATGCAGATATAACTTGCACTGAACTTAACTTCCATCACGCAGGTAGAGTTGACTTGCTACAAGATTTTTCCTTAACTATTCCTGGCGGTAAAGTCATTGCTTTAATTGGCAAATCTGGCTGTGGTAAAAGTACCCTGGCAAAAGTGATGACTGGCTTATATAAACTTCAGTCTGGCAATATTCGTTATGGTTTCTATAATCAGCAAGACCTGTCTTTAGAATGTCTCCGCCAACAAGTGGTATTAGTTCCTCAAGAACCCCACTTCTGGAGCCGTTCGATTATTGATAACTTCAACTTTAGCTATCCTGATATTAGTTTTGAAGAAATTGTCAGAGCTTGTCAAATTGCTGGTGCAGATGAATTTATTAGTAAACTACCTGATAAATATCAAACTGTTTTAGGAGAATTTGGGGCAAATCTTTCCGGTGGACAACGCCAAAGATTAGCCATAGCTAGAGCAATCGTGACTCAGCCACCAGTCTTAATTTTAGATGAATCTACGGGCGCACTCGACCCTGTAAGTGAAAGACAAATATTAGATAGACTTTTATCCCATCGTCATAATCAAACGACTATTCTGATTAGTCACCGTCCCAAGGTGATACAACGGGCAGATTGGATTGTCTTGCTAGAACAAGGACGTTTAAAAATTCAAGGGACACCAGAAGAATTGCGCTCTTTACCTGGTGAACATTTAGACTTCCTTGATGATATTTTCCCCTCTGAAAATGCGTTGGCGCTGACATCTTCCCCGGCTCATCGTAATGGCAAGACTGCTGCCATTAATTAAGATCATTCGTAATTCGTAATTCAGATGACATTATGGTTAGCAACACAAATTTTTTACCTCCAATTCAAACCAACGAATTTCTCCCACCAATTAGTCGTTGGACAAACTTTGGCGGCATATTTATTCTCTGCGTTCTCGGACTAGCTGTTCCAGTCGCCGCTATTACTAAGTATAAGGTTACAGTTGCAGGACAGGCGGTTGTGCGTCCGGCAGGGGAATTGCGAATTGTGCAAGCGGCGACTGAAGGTCAGGTAATGCACATTTATGTCAAAGAAAATCAAGTGATTAAAAAAGGAGATGCGATCGCAACTATCGATGACTCGCGTCTGCAAACCAAAAAGAGCCAATTGCAAACTAGTGTTCAACAATCTAAGTTACAACTGGTGCAAATCAATGCCCAGATTAATGCTCTCAATAGCCAGATTCGAGCCGAAACTGACCGCATCAGCCGGATTATTAGTGGTGCCGAAGCCGAATTAAGCGGTCGCCGTCGTGAATACCGAGATAAAAATCTGACTACTGTTTCCGAACTTCAAGAAGCTGATGCCAACATCAGAATTGCTGAAAAAGAATTGCAGGTTGGGAAAGCACAGTTAAAAACAGCACAAGCGAATCTCCATGCGACTGAAGCTGCTTTGGGTGTAGCCCGGTCAAAAGAGAACCGATATGAGAGTGCAGCTAACCAAGGGGCGCTATCTAGGGATCAATTGGAAGAAGCACAATTGGCTGCTAAACAGCAAGAGCAAGCATTAAAGGCGCAAGAAGCAACAGTGGAGGCGCAAAAAGAAACAATTCAACGGTTACAACAAGCAGTATCTGCTGTCATGGCCAGAAGACAACGCGCTCTAGTTGCGGTAAATCCAAGTAATACAGAAGTGACTGTTGCTACTGAGCGCATTGCTCAAGAAAAAGCCGCAGGGTTAAGTAATAAAGCAATTTTAGAAAAGGAACGCCAAGCTCTAGTTAAGCAACGGATTGAAATTGACAAGCAGTTGGAGCGTGATACTAGCGAACTCAAACAAGTGGAAATGGATTTAGTGCAAACTACGATCGCAGCTACTGCCGATGGGATCATCTCCCAACTCAATCTGCGAAATCCAGGTCAAACTGTGCGGGCTGGTGAGGAAGTGTTGCAAATTGTTCCTAGTGATGCGCCTCAGGTTTTGAAAGCTGCGGTGGCATCTGAAGCCCAAAGTAAGTTAAAAATTGGTCAAAAAGTCCAAATGCGGGTGAGTGCTTGTCCTTACCCAGATTATGGTACTCTCAATGGTCAAGTGCAGGCAATTTCTCCAGATGCGATCGCTCCTCAAAAGAATGGCACAAATGCATCTATGAATGGGACTACTACTCCAAAAGCTGCTGTACCAGGTGCTTTTTATGAAGTCACAATTGAACCGGAAACTCTGGTTTTAGGTAAAGGGAAAAACCAGTGTCACATTCAATTGGGTATGGAGGGTAGGGTTGATATTATTTCTCGTGAAGAAACCGTGCTGCAATTCTTTCTCCGTAAGGCGAGGTTGATTACTGATTTGTAACTTTTTCTTTTGCGAACCATTAGACATCTCCGGAAATGAATGTAGAGACGTTGCATTGCAACGTCTCTACAAGGGTTTCAGGTAACGC
>NZ_JAYGHD010000472.1:989-5125 GCF_034932245.1 Nostoc sp. UHCC 0251 | reverse complement strand
GGGGGTTAGGGGGTTAGGTTTTTCGTGGACTTTTCCACATAACGTGAAAAGTCAGAACTAATATGAAGTGATGTAGGAAAACCTAGACTATTTTTTGATACTATTTAAGACCGGACTCCTTAAATATTGATTGACGTATGAGCAAAGGTACCCTGTTTGATAAAGTTTGGGACTTACACACCGTTGGTACACTTCCCTCAGGGCTGACGCAACTATTTATCGGGCTTCACCTAATTCATGAAGTCACCAGTCCCCAGGCCTTTGCTATGTTACGCGAGAGGGGTCTAAAAGTACTGTTTCCAGAGCGGACTGTCGCTACAGTGGATCATATTGTGCCGACAGAAAACCAGGCGCGTCCTTTTGTCGATAGCTTGGCAGAGGAAATGATTCAAGCGCTGGAAAATAACTGTCAAGAAAATAACATAACTTTTTACAATATTGGTTCTGGGAGCCAGGGTATAGTTCACGTCATCGCTCCAGAACTCGGACTCACCCAACCAGGAATGACGATCGCTTGTGGAGATAGTCACACTTCCAGTCATGGGGCATTTGGTGCGATCGCATTTGGTATTGGTACTAGTCAAGTCCGGGATGTTCTTGCTTCCCAAACCCTCGCTCTCTCTAAACTGAAAGTCCGCAGAATTGAAGTTAACGGCACTCTCAACCCTGGTGTTTATGCCAAAGATGTAATTTTACATATTATCCGCACCCTTGGCGTGAAAGGTGGCGTGGGATATGCCTACGAATTTGCCGGTACGACATTTGAGCAAATGAATATGGAAGAAAGGATGACTGTCTGCAATATGGCGATCGAAGGCGGTGCTAGATGCGGCTATGTCAATCCCGATCGTGTCACCTACGATTACCTCAAAGGTAGAGATTTTGCTCCTAAAGATGCAGATTGGGATAAGGCAGTAGCTTGGTGGGATTCCATCAAGAGCGATGCTGATGCCCATTACGATAATGTGGTGATATTTGACGCTGCGGAAATTTCTCCTACTGTCACCTGGGGGATTACTCCCGGTCAAGGTATCGGTATCAACCAGTCAGTACCTCAGCCGGAAGAACTGCTAGAAGAAGACCGATTTATTGCTGAAGAAGCTTACCGCTACATGGATTTGTTTCCCGGTCAACCGATTAAGGGTACGAAAATAGATGTCTGCTTCATTGGTAGTTGCACCAACGGCAGAATTAGTGATTTGCGAGAAGCGGCGAAAATCGCTAAAGGTCGCCACGTTGCAGAGGGAATTAAAGCCTTTGTTGTCCCTGGTTCGGAACGGGTGAAGGAAGAGGCGGAAGCTGAAGGACTGGATAAAATCTTTCAAGAAGCTGGATTTGAATGGCGGGAACCGGGATGTTCTATGTGTCTGGCCATGAACCCCGATAAGCTACAAGGAAGACAAATCAGCGCTTCTTCCTCTAACCGCAACTTTAAAGGAAGACAGGGTTCCTCTTCCGGTCGGACATTGTTAATGAGTCCGGCGATGGTCGCCACAGCTGCGATTAAAGGCGAAGTCTCAGATGTGCGTGAGTTGTTGTAATTTTTTGGTCATTGGTCATTTGTCATTGGTCATTTGTAGAAATTAACAGGCTGTCATTGAAATGATAGGTAAATAAAGTTTATGGTGAGTGAAGTTAAAACAGTTTCAGGGCGCGGTATACCCTTAGTGGGCAATGATATAGATACCGATCGCATCATTCCCGCGCGATATTTGAAAGCCGTTACCTTTGATGGGTTAGGCGAAGGCGCATTTATTGATGATCGGACAGCACTGAAAGGTGAACATCCCTTTGACCAACCCCAGTACCAAGGGGCGAATATTTTAATAGTCAATAGAAATTTTGGCTGTGGTTCATCACGGGAACATGCACCCCAAGCGATCGCAAAATGGGGAATCCAAGCTTTAATCGGTGAAAGCTTTGCCGAAATCTTTTTCGGTAACTGTGTGGCGATGGGTATACCTTGTGTGAGTGCCGATGCTGTTACTGTTAAACAACTGCAAGAGTTAGTCGCTGCCAATCCTCAAGCCACCGTGACAGTAAATCTGGAAACCTTGCAAGTGCAAATTGGTGATTACACAGCCCCAGTTGCGATCGGTGAAGGGACAAGAAGTACATTTATTTCTGGAACTTGGGACGCTTGCGGTCAGTTGGTGGCCAATGCTGACCAAGTTCGAGCAACAGCTGCAAAGTTACCCTACGTAGGTTGGGGCAATTTAGCCGCGAGTTAATTTTCCTCATTCTCTGGCTGAGAACCAGAGAATGAGAAAATGCCCAGAATTAAGGGCAGTTTTTCTCCTGCCTCCTGCCCGACGCTCGCGGACTCGCTCTAAGCGAAGCATCCCGAAGGGTATACGCTGCGCTATCTGCCTCCTGCCTTCCTAGATAAAAACATCAAAAGTTGAATCATCAACCCAAGTTGCGGCTTATCATCCAATACGCTTGGGTTGAGGAAAGAAACCCAACATTTCTAGGCTTTGTTGGGTTACGCGTTGCTTAACCGAATTTACAATTTTTTTTAACTGAACCATATTGGTTTATTAACTTCCAAATGCTTTGCAACGATAAGGTCGTGCATTCAGTGGTTCTACGCTTCACCTCCACTGAAATTAATCTAGAACGGAAATATTCAATTAAATTCAAGTATTACATTTTACTCATTAAATAAATACTTACTTCAGAGTAAATGCAAACATCCATGCTTCAAGCTTCAGTAAAAACCCTTGGCTATTAACAGCATAGATCGATTGTTGATTACTGCTTTGAGGTCGGTGACACTTTTAAGTACTTTAGATAAAACCTCACTATAATTTACAGGTAAATACTCGCTTATTAATACTGCTAAAGAAGTTAAACGTTGTCATTAAAACCACAACATAAGCACGGGTTACTATTTAATTATCATTTATTATTTTAACTTTATTTAAAGTTATCTAATCGGCTGAAAACCTCTTAAATAAAGGCATTCACGAATATATTTTTATTTTTCAGATGACCCAAAAAATCATCATATAGTAAGGTATGTTTGTAAAATTTATAAAAAATGAGTTTTATAAAAACAAATATTCTGCATAAAATAAGAACGTATCCCTGAATAATACTTAGCAGCTAAAACCTACAAGTTTTGTAGCGTGTAGACAGAAACTAGTACTTTCATACTTTTCTTAGAAATAAAGTACTAGTGGCTCATTGTTCACTGAGAATTTAAAAATCAGGAGTATTAATCATGGCAGTAATTTGGACCCCAGGATCAGGACCAACCAATAGAGCAGATACAGGTATTAGTAATGCCGCTTCTGATAACTTCAGTGGTTTTGGTGGAAATGACACCCTAATTGGTGGTGATGGAGATGACACCCTCAATGGTGGCGCTGGTAATGACCTGCTGCAAGGTGGCGATGGTATCGACTTGCTAGTTGGTGGGGGCGGGAACGATACCATAATCGGAGATCGTGGCAACGACATTTTCACTGGTGGAGCAGGCGACGACCGACTCATCTGGAACAACGGTGACGGTAGCGACAGCATCAGGGGTAACGCTGGCGATGACGTGGTTGAGGTCAACGGCGCCGCAGGTGCGGGAGACACCTTCCGCCTAGAACAAGACGCTCAAGGAAGAGCAATCTTTGATCGGCTTAACTTAGTTCCCTTCACTCTGACTGTAGACACCGCAGAGAGTTTTGAAGTCAATGGTGGCGGAGGCAATGACATCTTCGATGTTAACGACTTGGAAGAAACTAGTGTAAGTGCAGTCAGCTTTACAGGTGGCGCTGGCAATGATTCCCTTGATGGTAGTGGTACATCTACACCCTTAACTGGCTCTGGTGGTGGTGGAAGTGATACCCTAATTGGTGGTGGTGGCAATGACACCCTTAATGGTGACGCTGGTAATGACTTGCTACGAGGTGGCGATGGTATCGACTCTCTATTCGGTGGAGGCGGAAGCGATACCATAATCGGAGATCGTGGTAACGACACTTTTGCTGGTGGAGCCGGCAACGACCGACTCATCTGGAACAACGGTGACGGTAGCGACAGCATCAGCGGTAATGCTGGGTCTGACGTGGTTGAGGTCAATGGTGCCGCAGGTGCGGGAGACACCTTCCGCCTAGAACAAGACGCTCAAGGAAGAGCAA
>NZ_JAYGHD010000472.1:0-889 GCF_034932245.1 Nostoc sp. UHCC 0251 | reverse complement strand
TCTTTGATCGGCTTAACTTAGTTCCCTTCACTCTGACTGTAGACACCGCAGAGAGCTTTGAAGTCAATGGTGGCGGAGGTAATGACATCTTCGATGTTAATAACCTAGCGGGAACTAGCGTTAGTGCAGTCAGCTTTACAGGCGGTGCTGGCAATGACTTCCTTGATGGTAGTGGTACATCTACACCCTTAACTGGCTCTGGTGATGGTGGAAGTGACACCCTCTATGGTGGCGCTGGCAATGACACCCTTAATGGTGGCGCAGGTAGGGACTTCTTAAGAGGTGGTAGCGGTAATGATATCCTGACAGGCGGTGGTGGTAGGGATAGCTTCGTGTTCAACTCAGGTACACCGTATAATGCTGCTAATCTAGGTGTAGATCAAATTACTGACTTCAACCGCACTGCTGACACAATTGCCCTGAGTAGTACAACTTTTGTCGGACTCAACAATCTGTCCGATATTCAGATAGTAGATAATGATGCAGCAGCTGCAACTAGCTTTAGACTCATTACTTACAGTCTTGGAACTGGTAATTTGTTCTTCAACCAAAACTTGACATCATCAGGTTTTGGAACAGGTGGGCTGTTTGCCAACATTGATGCAGTACCAGTATTGGCAGCTACGAACTTTGAGATAGTTGCGTAATCACACAGCATCTAAGACATGTCTGCAAGCTTGCAGCTAGATCCCAATAACCGCAATCATCAGCATTGCTAATTATGGGTCTTGAATCCTCCTCGTACATAATGTACAAGGAGGATTACAATTTAAACTATTTTGAATTGTGAGGATTTTAAACCCAACTATTATACAAGCATAGAAATTTCTTCTCTTTTGAAGAAGAATTCAGCTATTCTGAATGGGCTAAACCTTAGCTATCCGCTAAC
>NZ_JAYGHD010000471.1:0-5144 GCF_034932245.1 Nostoc sp. UHCC 0251 | reverse complement strand
ACTTGGTAATGTCTGTGTTTTTCTCGCCTCAATTACTACTAGCTAGGCAGTTACTGTACATGAAAAAATGACTGAAGTACACAATAGATACCCGGATAAGGATGTATGGTTCACAGAGGCAGGTAGTGGTACGTGGATAGGTGATGATTCTGCCCAATTTGCAGACCAGATGTATCACACTATCCGTCCACCCAGAAACTGGTCTAAGTCTGTAGTATTCTGGAATATAGCTCTTGACCAGAACGCAGCTCCAAAGCTTGCAGGAGTAGATACATCTAATTCAAACCGTGGTTTCTTAACAATTAGGTCAGATTCTACAGACAGTGTAACAAAAAATACATCATACTATTCAATGGGTCATACAAGCAAGTTTGTTGACCCAGGAGCATACAGAATAGAGTCGAATTCATTTCCAGACGATATTGAAGATGTAGCATACAAAAACCCTGATGGCTCTAAAGTAGTTGTATTGTCCAATAGAACACCCAATCAGAAGTCAGTTAAAATTCAATCGGGTTCAGAGTCATTTACATATACGGTACCCGAAAAAGCTGCGGTAACATTCAAGTGGCGCTCTTAATAAATAAAGATTAGATCGGTATTAAGCCTATAGCCGCGTGAAAACCCACATTCTGGGTCGGAAAACTCTTTCAATAGTGTTGCCTTAATAACGCTACAAACTTGTGAAATATTGTACTTAGTGCCCGTTTCTGGTTTTTTTACAGCTTAATTCTTTAAAGGAGCCAATTATCAACTATGTCAGTGCAAACATATACCGTACAACCAGGAGACACGTTATCAAAGATAGCCGAAAAAGTTTATGGAGATGGCAATCGGTGGCAGCTTATTTATGAAGCGAATCGCAATGTAATTGGAGATAATCCCGAACAGATTCAAGTTGAAATGGTACTTATTATTCCCGGGCAGTCTGATAATGGTGGCGGTGGTGCTAACATTTGGCAGCTTCAAGATAGTTGGATTGGAAATCAGTTCATCAACGGAAATGAAAAAGGTGACAAATGGAGTTTTTTCGACCAGGACGACCCAACCCACGGCTATGTAAAATACGGGAAGTGGGGCGAGCTCATCAACATTGTCGATGGAAACAAAATTAAAATCGACGTTGAATCGGAGGGCTACAACCCTGAAGAGAAACGCCAAAGAAAGGCAATCCGTATTTACACAGATAAAAAGTATAATGGAGGACTGTTCATTATCGATTTAGACCACATCCCTGAAGAAATGGCGGTATGGCCAGCGATATGGCTGGTTGGAACGGGAGCTACATGGCCTGAGAAGGGAGAAATCGACATCATCGAAGGAGTCAACTCGACACCCTCTGCGAACAACAGTAACCAGTCAACATTGCACACCAGAAACGGATGTGTCCAGAACATCCCAAATATTTTGAATCCCGACTGCAACGCCAACAACGCTTTCACGGGATGTGGCATTATGGGGCCCGAAAACTCTTTCGGGCACGGATTCAACGAGAACGGCGGCGGAGCATACGCTTGCGAGTGGGTCTACGACCAGACAATCAAAATTTGGTTTTGGCAGCGTGCTAACATCCCTGCGAATGTGCTTGGAGATTCACCTGATCCAAATACATGGGGAAACCCTTACGTCAGCTTCAATCCGTGTCCGGGATATTTCAAAGACATGGAGATGGTCATCAATACGACCTTGTGCGGAGACTGGGCGGGCAATGTTTTCCCTGGAGGATTAGAAAAATGCGGTAGCTACCTTTGGGACACAAAAAATAATCCCAAATTACGAGACGCATATTTCCTGATCCGAAGTATAAGAATCTTCACGTAAAAACAAACTAATCGCTTGATTTAATCGGTACCAGAGTTTTTCGTTCACACAACATCACTTCTGAGAGTAGAAGGAATTTCAAATGTAATCTATGTTAAGCATCAAGGCGGATGTAGCGATTAATACTTTGAAGCATTTGTTTGGAGTTGATTTATGTCTTGTACACTCGGTAATTCATATATTGTCAAGTCGGGAGACACGCTTTTTATCATTGCCCAACAACAATTAGATGATGGTGAACGCTGGCATGAGATTCTCAAACCAGATGGCATGCCATTTACAGACGGGGATGCTTCTAATTTGCAAGTGGGTCAAGAAATATGCATTCCAGGGTCTACTCCTTTACCTCCTCCCTCCGGGAAGCAAATAAATCTAGAAGCCAGATTTTACAGTATGGAGGAAACGAATTGCCATCTACCTGCCTCCGGCGTGCATGGTGTAACATTGCAAGCAGCACTTGCTCTTCAATTGCAATCACAATGCCAAGGTGAAAGCGTTGGACGTTTACAGTGTGCAGTAGACCCAAATGTGATTCCCCTGTTAACAAATTTTACCTTGGTGCTTTGGGATGGTAGGCAAGTTCCTGCCGCTGCCCTAGATATCGGTACGGCAATTATCGGTCAAAAGATTGACATCTTTGTTGATAGCGTTGAAGAAGCAATCAATCTAGGTGTCCAGTCTGTTACAGCAATTTTGTAATTTAATTTTTTGGAGTTGATTTATGTCTTGTACAATCGGTAGTTCATATATTGTTAAGTCTGGAGACACGCTTTTTGTTATTGCCCAACAACAATTAGGTGATGGCAACCGTTGGTATGAACTCAAAAAACCAGATGGCACTTCCTTAACAGACGCGGATGTGGCAAATTTACAGATAGGTCAAGAAATCTGCATTCCTAACGGGTCTGTCACTCCACCACCACCCCTTCCCCCAATAGGCAAGGGTTTCGCAGGTATTGTATCGCAGCAAACCTTCGAGGCTCTATTCCCAAACCGAAATGGTTTTTACTCCTACGACGGTCTAGTGATCGCCACGCAGAAATACCCAAGCTTCTGCAATGAAGGATCGGACGAAGAATGCAGACGTGAGGCGGCTGCCTTCCTAGCAAATGTTGCCCAAGAGACGGGTTTTTTACAATACATTGAGGAACTGAACACAGCAGTATGGGGTAGCTATTGCGATCCTACAACCTATCCGTGTGTGCAGGGTAAAACCTATCACGGTCGCGGACCGATCCAGTTGTCGTGGAACTACAACTATGCTACATGTGGGGCGGCTCTTGGTATTGATCTGCTCAATAACCCGGATTTGGTCTCAACAGATAGCGCTATTTCCTTCATGACCGCCCTGTGGTTCTGGATGACATCGTGCCACAATGCTATCCGCAACCCCGGTTTCGGCATGACAATCTCCATCATCAATGGTGGCATCGAATGTGGACCGAATGCGTCCCCACAAGGTAGACAAGAAGCTCAAAATCGAATCAATTTTTATCAGGATTTTTGCCAGAGGTTGGGAGTTTCACCAGGCGAAAATCTTTCCTGCTAAGTCGAATGGCGCTAAGTTAACGGCAAACCCGTTATTATTTATAAGGCTTCTGGGTGTTGGGTGTCGTGAGGAAGAAAAAGAAATTTATTTGTGTCTGTACCCACTCAGCCTACCCCCAACACCCTGCCCAGACGAGCTTTCACATGAGTTTTAGTGCCATTCCCTGCTAAGTCATCAAATATCTTTCTTATAGGAGTTATAACCATGTGCAACCAGATCGTTTGTTTACCCAAAATGCTACCTCGCAACCAATGGGTAGCTGCCGCTCAAATTGCAGCCAAGATCAACCCAGTCAATCATCCACCAATCGAA
Source organism: Nostoc sp. UHCC 0251 (assembly GCF_034932245.1). NCBI lineage: Bacteria > Bacillati > Cyanobacteriota > Cyanophyceae > Nostocales > Nostocaceae > Nostoc > Nostoc sp. UHCC 0251. The sequence continues at coordinate 1,462 of NZ_JAYGHD010000471.1, read as the reverse complement.
CGCTTGATGCTAGTGATGCCAGGGTTCATTCCAGAACCAGAGATGGGGAAGGAGAAAATCTTTGGATGGGCACATCAGGCAGTTTTAGCTTTACCCAAATGCTTGAGGGTTGGGGAAATGAAAAGCAGCATTTTGTGATCGGAACATTTCCAGATGTGAGTAATACTGGCAATTGGGCTGATGTTGGACATTATACTCAGGTCGTTTGGCGGAATACGACTCAAGTAGGATGCGCTGTCGCTGACGGGGGTGATGGGAATACAAGACTCGTTTGCCGCTACAGCCCTCAAGGAAACTTTGTAGGTCAACGACCGTTCTAACGTGACTTAAACAAAACAAGAGAGGTAAAAAGATTATAATGCTTAACTAGCATAGCCTTCACGTTGAAAAAAAAGCTCACAGTACGGCGCAAGGTCAGACAGAAGGGTATAGGGGGTAGGGTGTGGGGAAGACGGCATTAGGCCAGGGCTTGGAACCCCAGCCAATGCGTTCGTCCTTCAAGGACGGGGCTTGTACCCACTGGTTATTGGGGCTATTTCTCTCATTACACCCCACACCCCTAAACCTGCAACCCCGCCCCAAGGGTGCTAGTCACTATAAGAACGTGTTCGCTGTATAAACTTACGTTATATTACTGACGCTGTTACGCTAGAAGAGGCGCTATCGATGCTCAAATATAAGTTTCCCATAGGTAGTGATCGCACTCTGAGAAGAATGGCACTAAGAAAAGCCAAAACACTTGTGGTTTAAGCAGTTTGCAATTGCTTGCGTAATTCATCCGGGGTTTGGTCATCAAGGGATAAGCTTTTGGGCGACGTTTCCGAACTCGTGGTTCACTTCTACCGGGGCGATCGCTCACAGCCTTGTGAGTAATAACTTTAGAGGATGTTTGAAAAGTTCTCTTGTTAGTATCAAAATGTTCTACATCCTCCTCCCGTTTGAAAAGGGGGACTTGAATTCTGCTTCCCCACTTTTTAAGCGGGGTTAAGGGGGATCAACAAGTGCCTAAAATCACAGCTAAGTACTTTTTAAACAACCTCTTATTCAATTCCCTTTTTCACCTCGCTTTCTGTCAGTCCAGCTATCCCTAATCCAACTGCTGTCAAAGCAGGAATATATTACTTTCTTTATGAGTATAAATTTACTAGATTTTTTCCAAAGAACAGACCCCAGCCGGACTTTATACCTCAATCAAAGCTTAGATAGGAAATACTACATTGACTTCTCCTCAGTGCGGGGCGGTGATATTATTGGCAAGCTGAAGCAGAAAATTACGTTTTTTAAAGCCAATGAACCAACCTGTACCTTGTTCACAGGTCATATCGGCTGTGGGAAATCGACAGAACTAGTAAGGTTGCAGGTAGAACTTGAAGCGCTAGACTTCCATGTGGTGTATTTTGAATCCAGTAGACACGTCCGGAATATGATTTGGTTACAAAAAAATGGTAGAAAGGAAAATTGA
>NZ_JAYGHD010000470.1:0-5185 GCF_034932245.1 Nostoc sp. UHCC 0251 | reverse complement strand
GGAAACCCGCCCATGCGGCTGGCTCCCCTACATATACTTAGATTTTTTCATAAATTAAATACTAGTCCTATATGACCCATACCAGACAGAAACAATTCATGTATTGTTAAAGTAATCTCAACAGGAAATAGAGAAAGTTATGACAACCGTAACCCAAATGAAATGCGCCTGTCCGACTTGCCTGTGTATCGTTTCACTTGAGGATGCTATTAAAGAAGACGGCAAATACTATTGCTCCCAAGGCTGTGCTGAAGGTCATAAAACTATTAAAGGCTGTAGTCATGGAGGCTGTGGCTGTTAACATGTAGAGTGCGTTAGCTGAAAGCGTAACGCACCATCAACAATTCAAGTGCGTACTTTCAGCTAACATAACCCTAGTTGCTATAGCAAAGAAACAAGCTAAACCTCTGGTAGAGAAGGGAAGAGAAGTTTTGAACAGAGGAAGCCTCGGCTCACAGTTCTCTAGTCAACGCATTGGCTCCTCTACTTTGACTAGGTTTGCATTACAGACTAGACATTACATCCCGTGCAACTGCTAAAGTTTGCTCAATGTCTTCTTCAGTGTGAGCAAAAGACGTAAACCCAGCTTCAAATTGAGAAGGTGCTAAGTAAATACCACGCTCTAACATACCACGATGGAAGCGTCCGAATTTAGCTGTATCAGACTTTTTCGCGTCTTCGTAGTTATTAACTGGGCCAGAGGTAAAGAATAATCCAAACATTGCGCTAATTTGACCACCGCAAGCTGCATGACCAGTTTCTTTGGCAATTTGCAGCAAACCATCTGCTAGCTTTTTAGTAATCCGGTCAAGATACTCGTAAGTACCTGGCTTTTGCAGCAATTCTAAAGTCTTTATACCAGCAGTCATCGCCAAGGGATTACCAGAAAGAGTCCCAGCTTGATATACGGGGCCGGCGGGGGCAACCATTGACATAATATCTCGACGGCCACCATAGGCTCCTACTGGCAAGCCACCACCAATCACCTTACCCAAGGTTGTTAAGTCGGGAGTAACACCAAATTTTTCCTGAGCGCCACCGTAAGCAATGCGGAAGCCTGTCATCACCTCATCAAATACCAACAACGCTCCATGCTCATGAGTCAGTTCTCGTAATCCTTCTAAGAAACCAGCGTCAGGTGCAATAAATCCAGCATTGCCGACAACTGGCTCAAGAATCACACCAGCAATCTCGTCGCGGTTTTCTTCAAACAAGGCTTTGACGGATTCTAGGTCATTGAAAGGCGCGGTTAGAGTGGTGCTAGTTGCCGCTTTCGGAACTCCTGGTGAGTCTGGCAAGCCAAGTGTCGCAACACCAGAACCTGCTTTCACTAAAAACGTATCGGCGTGTCCGTGATAGCAGCCTTCAAACTTAATGATTTTATCTCGTTTAGTGAAAGCCCGCATCAGCCGCAAAACTCCCATACAGGCTTCAGTTCCAGAGTTAACAAATCTGACCATTTCGATGCTAGGAACAGCATCGATAACCATTTCTGCCAAAACATTTTCCAGGACTGAGGGAGCGCCGAAACTCGTGCCTTTTTCTAAAGCTTCATGCAAGGCTGAAATTACTTCTGGATGAGCATGACCGCAAATAGCTGGGCCCCAAGTACCTACATAGTCTATATATTGGTTGCCATCTACATCCCAAATATATGCGCCTTTAACACGGTCAAAAACGATGGGTTGACCACCTACAGATTTAAAGGCACGAACAGGAGAACTAACTCCTCCGGGCATGAGGTTTTGAGCAGCGGCGAAGACCTCTTGTGATTTTGTTGTTTTAATTGTGGTATTTACCAAGGTTCTCTCCTAACAGTGGGCAATAAAAAGCTCTATCTTAGGATAGTGTCAAAAATTACTTAGAATTTCTATCCTATATAAATAGCTGAACCAAAAAATAATAATATGTTATACAACTCGAATAAAGACTTACCTCTAGATATTCAAACTCGATTATCTGAAGCATACCAGGATCTTTACCGAGCAGCTTTTAATTCGGCGATTCATTGGTATGGTGAAGCCTCAAAAGCTCACAAAGTCGCGTTGAGTGCTGTAAAGATGCAGTCTGCTATGGAACGGAATGTTCTTGTTTAGAGCTAGATAAAATAGTTCAATTCAAAAAAACATGCCAGTTGCCCTAATCAGAATGGTATCGTGAATCCATGAATTATTCTCATTAGAGCAAACTAGCTGGTATGTCTTCTAACGATTTGCACTCACTGCATGACGCTATCCCTGTTGAGGAAATTCGCTACGATGAACGGGGTCTAGTGCCTGCAATTGTCCAAGATTATTTGGATGGTACTGTCCTGATGATGGCATGGATGAATCAGGAGTCGTTACAAAAAACTTTAGAAACTGAAGAAACTTGGTTTTGGAGTCGTTCCCGGCAAGAATTCTGGCACAAGGGGGCGACTTCTGGACATATTCAAAAAGTGCAGAGTATCCGTTATGACTGTGATAGTGATGCGCTGCTTATAGGTGTAGAGCAATTAGGAGATATTGCCTGCCACACTGGAGAACGTAGCTGCTTTCACCAAATAGAAGGAAAAATTGCCCCACCACCAGGGGATACATTGTCGCAATTGTTTCAAATAATATGCGATCGCCGCGATAATCCTACTGAGAGTTCTTATACCTGTAAACTATTCGCAGGTGGCGATAACAAAATTTTGAAAAAAATCGGTGAGGAAACTGCTGAGGTGGTAATGGCCTTTAAGGATGATGAAGCAGATGCGATCGCAGGTGAAGTGGCTGATTTGCTATATCATACTTTGGTTGCCTTAGCTCACCATAAAGTTGATTTAAAATCTGTATATCGTAAGTTGCAAGAACGTCGTCAATAAAGGGAACAAATAAGCGCACATCTGTGCGCCCCTACTCAGCCAAAATTCGATTGAGATACTGTAAAATTGCCACAGCGATCGCTACACTCAAGATGAAGCATAGCCAGAAACTATTGGTAATAATTTGCGGATGATCTAATGCCCATCCACCCAAGGGATGACCAATAAAAGAGCCAATAGCCCAGCATAAAGCGTTGATGGAAAAATAAACACCGCGTTGGTTTTCCGGGGCTAACTCAGTCACTAAAGAAGCAGCAGATGGGGTATAGGAGACAATCGCTACAGCAAACACTCCCAATGCCAATATTACCCAAACTAGATGATGAGATGGAGCAATGCCGCTTACCCAAATCAGGCCAAAACCAATCGCCCAAAGAATGGCGGAAACAGTCAGCGCGAGTGTATGTGAGCAGCGTTTTAAGGCGCTGGTGACAGGCAACTGACAGATGATGGCAAACACTAGATGCCAAGAAAATAGTCCGCTAATGGTAGTTTCAGTAAATCCCTTAGCAGTATCTACAAAGACAAAGTTTTTGAAATAAAGCGGCAAAGTGCTATGAATTTGAGAAATATATATCGTGAAGAATATATTAACTGCTATGTAGACCAGGAAACGCCCATCTTTTAATACTGCTAACCAAGAAGCAATATATTCTGTCTTTTCAGATTCCCCTATCTGCTGTTGTTCAGTTTCACTAATTCCCACATAGACAACCCCAAAAAATACCATAAAAGAGATGGCATCAATAACAAATAGCCATCGATAACTCCCAATTATTGCGATCAAAAATCCTGCCAGCATAATTCCGATCGCTAACCCAAGATTATCAGCTAGTCGGGCGATCGCAAAAGTTTCGCGGCGATTGTCAATCTGGCTGGCGTCAGCAACAACAGCTTCAGCAGCCGGCCAATAGAAACCTATCCCTAAACCGCTAATCAAGCTACCAATCACCAAAATAGTAAAATTATCGGTTGCAGCTAAAACTAGAGAACCAATGGCTGAAATCGCCGTGGCTAGCAACAAAGTGCGGCGGCGTCCCCAATATTCAGAATCAGCCAAAGAACCACCTACAATCCGCCCTACAATGCCGGAAATCGAGGCGCTACCCAAGGCTACCCCAACACTGGTTGCAGATAAACCAAGTTGATTCACAAAAAAGATGGGGGCGTAAAACAAGGTAAAGCCAGTGCCAACTTCTGAGAGAAATCTACCAACTGCGAAAATCCATATCTGGGAATCTATCGAGGGCAGCCACGATGATAATTGAGATTCAGAAGCTAATTTCATGAGTTTAAATGTCATGATTTATTGACATTTTTGTAATTCTTATCATTGGCTGCTATTTTTCTCACTCATTCCACAGGGTTTCCACAGAGATTTTAGCAGTTTTCCACAGGTGCTCTACGAGTCAATAGGCTGTTGCCGTCTTACTGGGGATTGTTAATTAACAGTGCTAAGGAACTTCAAGGACTGAGTTTTTGTAAAGTAACGTAACGAAAAATAGCCCTTAGCACTGATTCTTTCGTTCGTATTTATTTTTTATACATTCGTTTTTAACATTTCGCAGCATTGACAAACCCACCCCCTCTTGGCGCACAATGATTCGGCTTGCTTTTATAGTTCGTTCAACCGTTGGCATCAAATGTGTAAAATATATTACCATCAGATGTAAGCGTAGATTGTCGGGCTAGCGAAAGAGCGTGTGAGGTGGCCTGATTGCCGTTTCACCGCAAGCAACTTGTCCCTCTTGATTGTCCTCATAGGAGGAAAATCTCATGAAAGCAACGGTTAGCATCTTTACAGAAATTCCCGAAACACTCCACGAATCCTTAAAAAACTACTTAGAATCTCATCCCGATTGGGATGAAAATAGGGTATTGACGGCGGCACTATCATTGTTTTTACTCCAAAATGGAGATAGCGATCGCCGTGCTGCCCGAGTCTATCTGGAAACTTTGTTCCACCACTCCACAGTAAAAATGCCCAGCATCGATTCACCCGCAACAGCTAATCTACTAGACACCCCATAGGTACTGGATGAACGGCGTTATTCTGGATCATGCCTGAATATGGGCACGGTTTGCCGTGCCCCATCAATGGGATTTTGCTCCAAAGCGATCGCTCATAATCAAGGCAATATTACAATAAAAAAGATTAGGAGATTCTGATCCTTAGTTTCTCTTGGTGCTAAAACTATAGGACTAGTATTTGATTTATGAAAAAATCTAAGTATATGTAGTGTTACGGCTTCCGTAACGCACCAAAATCTTCGGATGGTGCTTTAGCCTACGGCATAACACACCCTACTGAAATATTTTCAGAAATCAAATATGATT
>NZ_JAYGHD010000469.1:0-5243 GCF_034932245.1 Nostoc sp. UHCC 0251 | reverse complement strand
GTTAGAGAGACGCGATAAATCGCCGTCTCTACAAAGAATGTACTCGTCAATTATTTCTTGACAGACTACAGCTACCATCGTATCGACTAGAGGGGGATGAGATGAAGCACACTAAAAATTTATTTTTATAACTGAAAATTTTATTTTATTTATGTGTTAAGTAGCTTTCAGGATGTTATCTGTATAATCTATTATTCAGTCTGAATTATCGAATGTATAATCTATCATTCATTCTTATTGATTATTGACCTCTGTTACTTATTGATAGGTTGAAAATTGGGAATTATGGTATCTCTTTTTAACACATAACATCGCACTCACCTAGTAGTTATTGATTAACGGAATTTGATAAGTTATGTAGGCATACTCTATCCTAGACATGACCTAAACTTCTACTTCAAAAATCATGAGCCATTATATGAATAGTTAGCATGTTTACAGCACTATCCAATGTCTCAAGACTTATTAAACTCCTTTCAAGAAGCATACAGCAATCTCGAACTGTTTCCGTTGATGGAACGGAACGAAATGGAAAGATTTCGAGTCGAATATGGTGATGATTTGATTGCAGACCTGAACCAATTAGTGGAAGATAGTCCTAATGGAGATGGCAAAATTGTCTTTACAGGACATCGGGGATGTGGTAAGTCTACTTTGTTAGCTGAGTTTAGCCGACAAATTCAAGATAAATATTTTGTGGTTCTGTTTTCTATTGCTGACAAAATTGAAATGTCGGCGGTTAATCATATTAATATACTGTTTGCGATCGCAGTTAATTTAATGACAGAGGCCGAAGCCCGCCGAGTTGATATTCCGCAATCTACTAAAGAAGCTCTTTATAAGTGGTTTGCTACCCGCACTCGCACTGAAGAATCAAATTTGCAAGCAGAGGTTAGTATTGGTTTTGATCTCTTAAAATTGATTAGTTCTAAATTAAAAGCTGATGCTAGCGTTCGGGATGAAATTAAGCAAGAGTTTGAACGCAAGTTGTCAGATTTAGTTGCCAGAATTAATGAAATAGCTGCTTTAATTCAAGCTGCGACTAAACAAAACGTTTTAGTAATTATTGATGATTTAGATAAACTTGACTTAGGCAGAGTTAACGAGATTTATCGAGATAACATTAAAGCTCTGTGTCAACCTAACTTTCAAATTATCTACACTATCCCGATCGCAGTCCTTCGGGAAACATTTATCAGCACAATAATTGCTACTGAAACCAACGACCAGGTTGTGGCAATGCCTGTGTTAAAAATATTTGATAAAGGTAAAAATCGCTTCCCTAATGCCCAGCCTCGCCCGGAAGCAACAAAGATTCTTGGTGAAGTTTTACAAAAGCGGATTCCTAGTGAATTAATCGCGCCAGAAACTGCTGAAAAAATTGTGATTTATAGTGGTGGTGTATTACGAGAGTTAATTCGGATCTCTAAGGAATGTTGCCGCATTTGTTTGCGAATGATCCGGCGAAATCCCGCCGCCGAAGTTATTATCGATGATAAAATTCTCCTACAAGCAATCAATAAAATCCGCAATGATTTTTCTATACGTTTAGGAAAAGTTGATATAGATATTTTGCAGAGTGTCTATGAGCAATTTATGCCCAATGACCCCAAACAAGCAGAGTTCTTGGATTTACTTCATGGGCTGTATGTTCTAGAATATCGCACTGATGAAACTTGGTACGATGTTCATCCAATTATTATCGAAAGCTTGAAAAGACAGGGGGCAATTAATGTTAAATGAAGACTTGTTTGATCAAGGAGAGAATCAAGATGCGTATGATGATTTGATTGTTTCTATTGAAGCTCAAAAACGGGGATTAAATTTACTAATTGCAGTTTGTGATGATGCTAGCTTTCGTGATGAGATTATTGCCCAGTATGAAGCCGAACTACAATCCGCCTTCCGTCCATATAGAGTCACCTTAGCGCATCAGGAACCAAGCCTCAAAGCTGCTCTTAACCAACTGGTACAACAAGAAGAATATCTCCATCAGCATAACCCGGCGGTAATCACTGTAACGGGTGCTGAACAACTTTATTTTCTCAGATTGGGAAATGAGCAATCGGAACAGGAGAAATTTTTTGGTTACTTACAATGGACAAGGGAAGGATTGCGCGAATTTCCGTTTGCGATTGTGCTTTGGGTAACTAACCAAATTTTAGTCAATCTGATTAAAAAAGCCCCTGATTTTTGGAGTTGGCGCAACGGTGTATTTCGGTTTGAATCTAAAAAGACGAGTGCTATTCCTGGTAAAGAATTAGAAAATATACGCTTTGTTTTTAGGGACACAGAATTAGCTAGTACAGATACTAATGAAACTAATCGCTTTTTCTTACCCATTCAAGATTTACAAAGGCTAATCGAGAAAGTAGAACAGGAACAGGGAACTAAAGATCCTACCTTGGCTACCTTATATTCAAGCTTAGGTGATATTTATCACAGCAGATTAGAGCGGGGTGAGTCTCAGAATTATCAAGAAGAACAAGAACTAGCAATAAAGTATTGGCGTAAGGCAATTGAGCTACAAAATGAATCAGGTTCACAAATAGACTTAGCTACTAACCTCGACAATTTAGCAAGAATATATCGTGCAACAGGACACTACAGCGAAGCCGAACCATTATATCAACAAGCTTTAGAATTGAGGAAACGCCTGCTAGGAGAGAACCATCCTGCTTTTGCTACTAGCCTGAATAATTTGGCAGGACTCTACAAATCTACTGGACAATATACTAAAGCGGAACTTTTATATCAACAAGCTTTGGAACTGAGGAAACGCTTGTTAGGAGAAAGCCATGCCGATGTCGCTGCCAGCCTCAACAATTTGGCACTACTATATGATGAACAAGGACGTTATGAAGAAGCCGAACCTCTGTATCTGCAATCATTAGAACTAGAAAAACGTTTGATTAGCGAAAATCATCTTTCTTTGGCTCTTATACTGAATAATTTAGCGCTACTTTATTATCATCAAGGACGTTACACTGAAGCTGAACCTTTGTCGCAACAAGCAATAGAATTAGATAAGCGATTTTTGGGAGAAGAGAATCCTGATGTTGCAACAGATTTGCACAATTTAGGATTGATATACCGCGCTCAAGGACGCTACGAGCAAGCCGAATCTTTGTTTCTGGAATCATTGGAACTCAAGCAGCGTCTATTGCAAAAGGCACATCCGCTTTTAGCAGATACTATCTATGCTCTTGGTTATATGTACAGGGAGCAGGGGCGTTACAATGAAGCGGAACCCTTATGTATAAAAGCTTTAGAACTGGATAAGCACCTATTGGGAGAAAATCATCCCAATGTTGCTGAAAGTCTCAATAATCTGGCAGAAATTTATCGTGAAACTGGACGTTACGGTGAAGCAGAACCGCTTTATTTACAAGCTTTAGATATTTGTGAACGAGTCTGGGGTGTAAATCATCTCCGTAGTCTCACTGTTCGCCAAAATCTAGAAAAACTCGCCGCAGCAATGCAGAATAATGGAGAGTGCGATGTCTTGTCTACGACACACTGCGCGAACGATAACCCTTTCGGGGAAAGCATTACATAGAGCCAAAATATCATTTTGAGTTCAGCTAAACGCTAAAATACAATAAAAAATAGGATATTTTCATTTTGAGACTCTAATCTAGAGATAGCAAAATGGCTAAAGATGTTTTCCATCAACAGGTAAAAAAAGCATTAATCAAAGATGGGTGGATAATTACTCACGATCCTTTTACAATTCGTATTAGTGAAGCGATTAAACTACAAATAGATTTAGCGGCTGAAAATGCTATCGCTGCAGAACGGAATACAGAGAAAATAGCTGTTGAAATTAAAAGTTTCATTGCAGACTCAGATATCAGTGAATTTCATACTGCACTTGGACAATATCTCAATTACTGCCAAGCTATTGAAGAACAAGAAGTAGACAGAGCGCTTTACCTAGCACTTCCTATTGAAACATATCAAGACTTTTTTCAACTTTCTTTTGTCCAACGCGCTCTTCATCGTTACCAAGTTAAGTTGATAGTTTACGATCCAAAATGTGAGGAAATTCGACTATGGATAAAATAGAACGATATCGACAATTTATCAAACAAATTTTAAGTGAACATCAACAAATCAGGTCTAATAACGATAATGTCAAATCAGAATTAATTTTAGACAATGAAAACAACCATTATCAACTAGCTTACGTTGGCTGGCAAGGAGATAAGCGGGTGTTTGGCCCGGTCATGCATTTTGATATTCAAAACGAGAAAATATGGATTCAGTATAACGGTACAGAAGAGTCTGTTGCTGAACGGTTAGTTAATTTAGGTGTACCCCCTTCTGATATCGTCATTGGGTTTCATTCTCCTTTTAAACGCCAATTTACTTCTTATGCTGTGGAGTGAATGTAAATATTTTTAACTCAGTTGATAAATAGTGAATGGAGCGTAGTTTACCGCCTTAGGCATCGCTTCCCATAGCGTAACGCACCATTCTAAGCTTTTGGTGTCGTACTTTGTATGCTAAGGGACTTCCAAGAAATAAATTATCCAATCTTGTGGGGTGGGCATCTTGCCCGCCTTTGACTATGGGCTATCGTGTCGCCTACCCCACAATAAATAGTTGTATATTTTTTTATTTGGAAGTCCCTAAGAAAGGGGCAAGGAAAAAAACTGTACTGCATAATAGCGGGAAGCGCTGTAATTGCGAATTGCGAATTGCTGTGCCTTTTTGATGGCATAAAGGAAAACTTCACGGCATTCTAACCGCGTGAGACGAAATTCTCGATTATTGCAACGGGTGGTGATGTGGTAGCAAAAACCTGGTTGAAAGTTACGTCGAGGACGAGACTATTGGTAAAATTGCTAAAGTAAAGTCTAGATTTGGCTTTTACAATAAATAACCTTTATGACTACTGTCACCTTAGAGCTACCTGAAGAAATTTTCTCTGCTTTGCGCTTGTCGCCTAATGAGTTTGTCCGTGAGTTGCGTTTGGCTGCGGCTATTTATTGGTATGGACGTGGTGAAATTTCCCAAGAGAAAGCAGCTAATATTGCAGGTTTAGACAGAACAGATTTTCTTCTAGCCCTTTCCCGTGAAGAAGTTGATGCCTTTACTGTAGATTTTGATGACTTACAACGAGAATTAGAACGTAGCTGAACTACCTGTAATTAATGCTTCACCCCTCATCTTTTTATCTAGAGCAGGGTGGTTTCATACGGAAAAAGAAAAATACATAAGTCTTGATTTCTCGTTTT
>NZ_JAYGHD010000468.1:0-5261 GCF_034932245.1 Nostoc sp. UHCC 0251 | reverse complement strand
AGGACTGGTATCAAAGCCTTGTAAATATTGGCTTGCGAGTTTTCGGATGGGTCTACTTAACACGATCTAAGGAATCATCGCTACCTTAATTACCTGTCGCGCTTTCATGTCACAAAACACCTGTTCTAAATCTTTTAACGGCCGCTGTTCACTAATAAGTAACTCAAAAGGAATTTTGCGACTAGCAATCAGTGCCAGCGCTTCCTGCACATACTTTGGTGTATTATGAAACACGCCTTTGAGGGTAAGTTCGCTGTAGTGTAGCTGTTCTGTATTGACGGTAATGCTGGTATCCCGTGGACATCCACCGAATAAGTTGACTGTTGCACCAGGACGGGCGCAGGCGATCGCAGTTTCCCAAACACTTGGTACACCAGTTGCTTCAATCACGACATCTGCGCCCCATCCTTGGGTGAGTTCTTTCACCACGCTGGGAATATCTGGGATTTGATGATAATTAAAGGTTTGGGCAGCACCTAATTTTTGACCAATTTCTAGTCTGTGGTTATTACCTCCCCACAGCAACACCTCAGCTTTCTCGCTCAACACCGCCACAAACATCAGCCCGATCGCCCCATCTCCTAAGACGACTACTTTATCTTTGGCTTTGATGTTAGAACGGGCTATACCATGTAACACACAAGCTAAGGGTTCCGTCATGGCTGCCAATTCCCACGGCAACTCATCGGGTATCTGCAATAAATTATGCTGTACTATTGGTGCAGGAATTTTCAAGTATTCCGCAAAAGTCCCATTATTCCAGGTCAGATTTGGACATAATGAATACTCTTGGCGTTGACAAAAAAAGCACTTCATGCACGGTGCGGAATTATTAGCAACGATGCGATCGCCCACTTGCCAATTTGTAACCCCTGCTCCTAAAGCAACAATTCGCCCAGCCCCTTCGTGACCAAACAGCGTCGGTGGTATCAACATTTTGGCATGACCACCACGCCGCCAGACTTTTAAATCTGTACCACAAGTTGTTGCTACGCCCACCTCGATTACAACTTCGCCAGCCGCCGGAGTGGGGTCAGGAACTTGCTCTAGACGTAAATCTTCTTGCCCATAAAGTAACGCTGCTAACAAAGCTTTAAACCTATCAATTAGCTCCATCCGATTTTACCAGTTGAAGTTAGTTGACAGGTTCAAACTCAATTAGTATTGATTTATAGTCAGCTTTTATTATTCTCAAAATGGCGAAAAATTAGCACAGCGCGGCGTAAATCAAGCTACCAGTTTAAAACTTACAAAAGCCCTGATATACAAAACTTTTGACTTTTGACTTTTGACTTTTGACTTCCCCGCAGGGGCTGACTTTCGCATTGCGGTACTAAGTATTCACCGCTGGCTGGGGAATCACTCCGGTGTTCCGGGTTTCCACATTAGGCAAGCGAGTCGCAGTTAACAGCGGTACTTCTTGTCGGCACGACAGGCAAAACCAATATAGTTCACCATGTCGGGCATGGCGCAGGAGGGAACCACCGCAGCATGGGCAGGTGTTGGCTCTCGTATTCATACCAATGTCCTCCTTGTAAAAAAATTGTTGTTTAAACTGGATAAAAAAAGCAGTTGATTAAAACTGGATGTTGGCTGCATGAATGCGGCCATTCGATTCTATGCGGTCTTTAATAATTTGTCTGTAAACAGCTTCATATCCGTTAACCATTTGGCTAACACTAAAGTTGTTTTCTACATGTTTTCGACAGGTTTGACGATTGAGTTCCAAAGCTAGTGGAATCATTGCCGCCATTTCTGCATAGCTTTTGCAGATAAAACCTGTTTTACCGTGGGCTATCACTTCAGGTACAGAGCCGAAATTCATGGCAATCACTGGTGTACCAGTTGCCATTGATTCAGTCATTACTAACCCAAAAGGTTCTTGCCAGCTAATGGGGAAAAGAGTTATAGCAGCATTGCCCAGAAGTTCAGTCTTTTCGGCGTGGTTGATTTCGCCTAGATATTCAATTTGCTGACCATCTATGAGGGGGGCAATCTCTTGTTCAAAAAACTTAAAGTCTCTGACATCAACCTTTCCTGCCATCTTCAAGCGCCAACCGCTCTGTTTAGCAATGGCGATCGCATGTTGCGGCCCTTTTTCTGGCGAAAAACGACCTAAAAATGCCAAATATGGAGGTTCTGACGGCTGGGCTACGAATGGATAATCTGCTAGCTCAATTCCGTTATAAACCGTGTCAATATAATTGAGATTGATTTGACGCTGCGAGTTACTAATGCTGACGTATGGTTGTTTTTGGTGATAGCTAAATGCGTGACGGTTATCCGTTGTAAAATTATTGTGCAGTGTGTGGACTGTAGAAGTTGTTGTTATCAAACTCGCTAAAGGTAGTGCCGAAATCCCTACATGAGAATGGATAATATCGAATTGGGCAGCACGTTGGTAAACTTGACTTAGTTCCAGCATTTCATACACTGCATACTCTTTGACATTTGGATCTAAGCGCAATGCCCGTGGATAAACTGCTTCTAAATGAGCCAAAGTTTCAGAATCGCCAGAGGCAAATAAGGTTACCTTATGACCGCGACGAACAAGTTCATCAGTCAAGCGACTCACTACCAGTTCTATTCCTCCATAATTAGGAGGTGGAACCCTTTCCCATAAGGGGGCAACTTGAGCGATTTTCATAAGTTTTATTGGTTCAGTCTATGAAATTATCCTCAACATAATGAGTTGCATCATTATTGTATGAGGAAAGAGCATTTGTACTTACTCTTTTGACATTTAAATTAACCTAACAGGCTACGAAAAGCGCAATAATAGTTAACCATGATCCAAATTTTCTACCAACAAATCTAACGGACTATCGGCAAAAGTCAACTCTGACCTATATTTATAAGCTACAGCAAATCAATTACTTGTTGCATCTGTCTTGAGAATCATAATGAGGTAGAATATTTTGTAGCAGAACTTACAAAATTAAATATTTCGTAGATGAAACTACTAAAGTATTCAATGGGATCAAGTCATTCAAGCTGCTTCTAAACGAAATTACGAAATAAAATAGAAATTATCTATATTAAGTAATTGTACAAAAATTACATAATTTGTAATTAGTAATTTGTAAAACTCTGATAACTAACTAATGAAAATCGCTACTTGGAACGTTAACTCAATTCGCACTCGTCTTGAACAGGTTACCGATTGGCTAACCTTGAATCCTGTTGATGTTCTCTGCTTGCAAGAAACCAAAGTTCTGGATGCCGAGTTTCCGCGATCGCCTTTTGAGGAGTTAGGCTATAACCTTTATATGTCAGGACAAAAGTCTTATAACGGCGTAGCCCTGATTAGCCGCCAGCCGCTCGTAGAGGTAAGTAGCGGTTTTAGGGCGATTTTGCCAGATTTACACCACGAATGGGATGAGCAAAAGCGGGTGATTACAGGTGTAATTGATGGTGTTCGGATTGTTAACTTATATGTTCCCAACGGTGCAGCAGTAGGAACTGAAAAATATGAATATAAAATGCGCTGGTTGACAGCGCTACACGAGTATTTGCGAGTGCTGGTGCTGTCAGAACCTGCAATTTGTGTGTGCGGTGACTTCAACATCGCCCTAGAAGATAAGGATATTCACGAGCAAGTGAGTACAGAAAATCACATTATGGCAACAGAAACCGAGCGCCAAGCCTTACGCGATATTCTGAAACTGGGATTTGCCGATGCTTTTCGCAAATTTACCCCAGAAGGCGGAAATTATAGCTGGTGGGATTATCGCGCCGCCGCCTTCCGTCGCAACTTAGGTTGGCGAATTGACCATCACTATCTCACACCTATCTTGTATGAGCGTGCTAAAAGTTGCATCATTGATGTCGGACCCAGAAAATTAAACCAACCTAGCGACCATACACCAGTAGTAGTGGAATTTTGAATTGGGATTGGGGATTGGGGATTAGGCATTGGGAAAAGACAAGGAAGAGGGGAGAGACAAGGAAGAAACTTGTTCAATAATTCTCCCTCATCCTCCCCTGCCTCCCCTGCTCCCTTATCTCCATGTCCTATGCCCTATGCCCAATTAGTTAATTTAACGGCTTATATATATCTTCTGAACTGGGATTGAGATAGGGACGCTGTAAATCTATTAGGTGTCGTGCAAAGTGTTGGTCAATCGTCCTCATCCTTTCCTCCATTGCATTCTTACCTTTTTGCCAAGCTTCTAACAAAGCATTAGCGACAATTTGGCAACGATTCATCCCAAAACTTTCTTGTGCTGCAAATTTTTGGGTTGGTTCTTCTGCTAAACCTAACCCTGGCGCTAAAAATTTGGTAAACAAGGGGATTTCGGGCTGGAAATGGGATTGATTTTCTGGATAAATAGCCTGAAGAATTGTGCGGATTGCTGGATAGTCGGGGAGTTCAAAGTAGAGTAGCCCCGAATCATAGCGTCCGTATGCACAGGGATTGTGGAGAACCTGAAAGCTAAAAGGAATCGAGGCTGCATTCAATTGCAGTGTCAGGCTTTCCATAAGAGCGATCGCACCAGATGGCGTAAAGTTAAAGTAAATTCGTCCTGCTCCCAAATCAGCATCAGGATTACTTAGCTGTTCCTGTCCGACATTACTAACTGCCAAGTAACAGCCATTTTGCATTCTATTTTTAGGCATCCAGATTGCTACCATATCGCCCACTTTGGTAGATTTCTTACTGGATTTTAGATGGCAGTCTGGCTCAACATAAAGTGTTAAACCGCCTTTAGTCACCGCCATAGTCCCATCAGGTTCTTTCCGTAACACCTGCCATCGAGGGTCAAAGTAACCTATGCCGTGATTACTGGCGTGCAATTGTTCGTAAAAGTTCCAATCAATTTCTAATATGGAATTATCTGTTAAATTATGCTTTTGTGGGCGATTAGTACTATCAGTATTGACTGCTAAAGTATTTTGTAGAGAGCCATTGTAATAGATCCCATAAAGAAAGTTTCGCAGTAATAGGGTAAGATACTTCTGTTGTAAATCTGCCGAGTTTTGCTGAAATCTCTCGGCTACTTTAGTCGGCAGAGCAAAGGGTTGATAATTGGGATGATAAATACAAAAATTTGACTCAATCTGGATATTCTTAGCAATATCGAATAAAGAAGTTAGCGGTTGATTGATAGAGTAATTTAGCATTAATCCATTTAGAACTCAAACTTTAAAAAATAGAATTCAGGAGTCAGGAGTCAGGAGTCAGGAGTCAGAATTCAGAATTGTTCTAGTACGGCACGGCGTAAATAGAGCAACCATTTAAAATCCCTAAAGAGCTTATT
>NZ_JAYGHD010000467.1:0-5356 GCF_034932245.1 Nostoc sp. UHCC 0251 | reverse complement strand
GGGTAAAGGGTAAGGGTTAAAGGTTTTTTCTTTCCCTTTTTCCCTTTCCCCTTTTTCCCTTAACCGAGAAGTATTGAGGTGGGTATTACCCACCTTTATTTTTTGCTTATTAAAATGAGCCAGATAAGCGATCGCTGAATGGCAATATCTACGACGAGCCTAGCTGCGGCAACTTTGCCCAATCTGAAAATTATTCAAAATCTCAAAAAATTGTAGTAATGTACCACAAACACTAACTATCTTCAGCTACATCTGATTGTTAGCGCTTTTAAATTTGCAATCAATGAGAATATACCGTGAGCCTAACTCTTTATTTCTTCCGTCACATGGTCCACTGTTAAAGATTTTAGTAGACCGTAGTCATTTGGATGAGCGATTACGTAATTTACCAGGGACATGAGGGAAGTTAGGAGTTATTATTTTTCCCTTGCTCTCCCTCACTATCTGGCTCAGTGTCTTTGTAGTAAACGTTTATTCCAATTTTCAAAATACCTACAGCATTTTGCAAGTCAGTGAAGTACAAAATGCAGGACTCACGCATCAAATATAAAGAGTTTCTACCTCCTGACTCAAAACCTTCGTAGCTTTGTACTTCATGCAAAATAAAACTGCTGTAACACGACAATTGTTGTGATGTCTACGACTGGCTACGCCTACGCAGTATCAATAGGTATTGCATGTACTGCTGCAAATGGCAATCAAGGAGGCAATGATATAGCCGTCGCCACTTTAGTTAGGATGCTAAGTGAAGGGATAGTATTGTCTTATAGATTGCCGTTGTGTTGTTGCAGGTTAGTAAGCGCTTGTTGCGCTGGGGTGTCGTTTGAAAAGAAGTTGCTGAAGTTGTTGGATTTCTTCGTACAAGTAATCCTGGTAAACCAATTTGACTTGCTAACGGGCATCACGACAAGTTGCTATAAAATCTTGTAACTCAGCGTTAGCGTACTCCTATGGTGAAGCAAGCTACGCATAGCGTCTGTCTGCAACACGCTGTGCGTTTGCGTAGCATACCGCAAGGAACGTAGAGAAACTGCCACTTCTCCAGGTAGTATTACCGTTTGGAGGTGCTGATTTATCATTCTCTGCTTTATTGTCTCGTTATCTTTTTCACGCAATTAAGTAGGAATCCTATATCTAAATTCTACTAAGTAAGTTGGCACAATAAAATCAAACTATAGGACTACTATTTGATTTTTGAAAAGATACGTAGGGTGCGTTAGCGACAGCGTAACGCACCAAAGCCTTAAGAATGGTGCGTTACGGCTTACGCCTAACACACCCTACAAATATTTAGATTTTTCAGAAATCAAATATGATTCCTATATATGAAGAAAAATTAACTAAGCTAAAACCCTTATGCCTATTGCCTATTGCCTATTGCCTATTGCCTATTGCCTTATCCCAACGACAATTATTTACGCCAACTTACTTATATGTATATGTCAACATCGTTAGGTAACCAATCATTAGAAGCTAACTTTACCTTAATTTCATGAAGTATCTGTATTCTGATATTTTTCCAGTCATTTCATGTGAAGTTTTACTAGTATAAATCAGTACAAAAGGCTAAAAAATTCTCTGCAAGGTTCTGTTTCATAAAATTTAGGTGACGTAGTTACATATAGAAATGTTTTTTTAATAATTTTTTTAGTTCTCCATCTTGATATATATCAATAACATTAAGCTAAAGTTTCGATAATATCTTTTTCTTTGTAATTTTTTTATAAAGGATGAAAGTGAGATTATTTTGTTTCTAAATGAAGATTATTTAAAGTGGATAAACAATAGGTATAATAAACACATAATGGAAAAAAATTGAAATATATAACTGCTTTTATGGATATACTTACGAAATCATAAATGTTTGCAAACCCATAGGTTATGGCAGTAATTTATTTCTTACTTATGAAAAAGTTACTGTAATATTTTTGGTACAATAATTGGCAAAAAAATGATTTGTATACCCTCCCGTAGATAAATACTATGAATAGGACAAATGTCACTCACTTTAAGACAAACTATATCGCTAGAGAGAAGATAAAACACATCTCGGATTGCATCGTCTTTCTACAGCGAGTTAGTACAAAAGCATGAAACAAAACTAAGATATTATCAGCAACAGTCAACTAACATCATATTTGTTTTGTAATGATTTGTCTGTGTAAAATTACAGATATGACTGTTAAATTTTACCAAGAAACTTGGCTATTTACACCCAATAAACTAAAGTCTTGTCTCCTTTTTGGCAGCTACTATATTGACGTAAAGAAGCAATCAGCTTGATCGAGGGTAGCCAAAATTTATAACCGTTCAAGTAGCTCTTAACTTCTTAGTTTCAGTAATGGGTGCAGATGGGTATTTGTTCCAAAAGTAACGCTTATTTGGGTACTTTTAAGTGATTATTGATGACCTCTATAGACCATTGTAACCCGCCTGTAAGAAAGCATTTCAGGAAGATAATAATTCTGAAGCTTTATTTTCTAGTCTTATACCAGATGTTCTCTACAAGTGGGTTTAGCGAACTTAGTTAAGATATAAGGTCAAATGCTTTTGATGGAGAATAAGTTTGGAAATCTTGATTGAGTCAACAGTAGGTGCTTCAAATTCATTTATAAAATTTCATTGTCAGGGTTTACTCATGCTGTTAGTAGGGTTATTATCTTCAAAAGCAAGTATGTGGTCTTTATCCTGTCACCAGAGTAACAAATAAAGTGTAGTTTTTTATTTTTTTTAGGAAATGATGAATACTTTGACGAAACGAACATTTTTAATATTAATGATATTACTTGTTTCGTGAGACAAATTCTGATAACCTTATCGGTTCCCTCTTTAATTTAGAATTTTTCGACGATCTAAATATCCAGCAGATAGCATGATAATGACAAACAAAAAATGGGCTGTTAAACGTATAACTGTTAATCTCGCAACGCAAGAAGCAGAAAAGCTAGAAAAATATTGTCAACAAACAGGTAGACCCGCAACCGATGTGATTCGAGAACTGATTAGAAGTTTGCCTGCCTCCGACGACGGCAAAGATGTAAACAACTAAGAAGTTGCTTTTACGACTTACCAGATAACTGCTTTGTTACCAAAAAATAGCTATGATACTTTTTTGAGTCCGCCGCTATGGACAAGAGTTTGTCTAACTGATACAGACGCGAGAAAAACGCGTCTGGTCAATTGCTCGGACTAAATCGACCGATCAAAAAGGTTTTAGTATCGACATTGCGATGCTTTAATATGCTGGTGGAGTTGATATTCAGTAGCAAATTCCGACACCAACCCAGTTACAATCTGTAAAGAAACTGAAAAGGAACGACGGAATGCGTGTTGCAATCGTAGGTGCGGGGCTGGCTGGACTGGCAACCGCAGTAGATCTAGCGGATGCTGGTTGTGAAGTAGAGATTTTTGAGTCTCGTCCGTTTGTGGGTGGTAAAGTTGGCAGTTGGGTTGATGGAGATGGCAACCATCTAGAAATGGGTTTGCATGTATTTTTCGGCTGCTACTACCAACTATTTGACTTGATGAAAAAAGTGGGGGTGTTAGAAAACTTACGCCTCAAGGAACATACCCACACTTTTATTAATAAAGGAGGCCGCACTGGTGGTTTAGATTTTCGCTTCTTTACAGGTGCACCTTTCAATGGCTTAAAGGCATTTTTCACGACCTCTCAACTATCGTTGCAGGATAAACTGCAAAATGCGATCGCTTTGGGTACTAGTCCCATAGTTCGCGGGTTGGTAGACTTTAACGGGGCGATGAAAACCATCCGCAACTTGGATAAAGTTAGCTTTGCCGACTGGTTCCGCAGTCACGGTGGGAGTAATGGCAGCATCAAACGCTTATGGAATCCCATTGCCTACGCATTGGGATTTATTGATTGCGAAAATATGTCTGCCCGTTGTATGTTGACGATATTCCAGCTATTTGCAGTCAGAACTGAAGCTTCAGTTTTGCGGATGCTGGAAGGTTCTCCCCATGAGTATTTACACAAGCCCATTCTGGAATATTTAGAAGCCAGAGGTACCAAAATTTACACGCGTCGGCAAGTTCGAGAAATTCAATTTACATCAGATGAACAAACCCGCGTCACTGGTATAGTAGTTGCCCAAGGTGAAACAGTAGAAACTATCACTGCTGATGCTTATGTCTTTGCCTGTGATGTTCCAGGAATTCAACGCATCCTACCCCACGAGTGGCGTAAGTGGTCAGAATTTGACAATATTTACAAGCTAGATGCAGTACCAGTGGCAACAGTGCAGCTACGCTTCGATGGTTGGGTGACTGAACTCAACGATGGAGAGCAACGTAAACAACTAAATCATGCGGCTGGAATTGATAATTTACTGTACACAGCCGATGCTGACTTTTCTTGTTTTGCCGATTTGGCTTTGACTAGCCCTGCTGATTATTATCGCCCAGGACAGGGTTCATTGTTACAGCTAGTGCTGACACCAGGAGATCCATTTATTGCACAAAGCAATGAAGCGATCGCGCAGCATGTCCTCAAGCAAGTCCATGAACTGTTTCCCTCGTCACGCGAACTAAATATGACTTGGTACAGTGTGGTGAAACTTGCTCAGTCTCTCTACCGAGAAGCGCCAGGGATGGATGCATACCGTCCCAACCAAAAGACACCAGTAGATAATTTCTTCCTTGCAGGGAGTTATACTCAGCAAGATTACATCGACAGCATGGAAGGAGCGACTATTTCTGGACGGCGGGCGGCAAAAGTGATTTTGGAGAGTTTGAAGAATTGACTTAGACACGCAGTGACTTGCCGCAGGCTACCGCAAAGGACGCGTAGACATGAAGTGGCTTCTCGAAA
This sequence comes from Nostoc sp. UHCC 0251, assembly GCF_034932245.1. Classification (NCBI taxonomy): domain Bacteria; kingdom Bacillati; phylum Cyanobacteriota; class Cyanophyceae; order Nostocales; family Nostocaceae; genus Nostoc; species Nostoc sp. UHCC 0251. The sequence continues at coordinate 528 of NZ_JAYGHD010000467.1, read as the reverse complement.
AGTAGGACGCGAAGGAAGAAGAGAGAATGTCAGATTGGTTAGAGCATACTGTGCAGGTAGAAGTAGAGGCTCCCATAGATTTAGTATGGAGCCTTTGGGCTGATTTAGAACAAATGCCCCGGTGGATGAAGTGGATTGATTCGGTGAAAATTCCGCCAGATAATCCAGATATATCTCTTTGGAAACTGAAGACCGGCAGTCTAGAATTTACTTGGAAATCCCGAATTCTCAAAGTTATTCCTAACCAAATTATCCAATGGGAATCTGTTGATGGTTTGCCAAATCAGGGAGCGATTCGTTTTTACGATCGCCACAATAGTAGTATTGTCAAAATGACCATTTCCTACGCTATCCCCGGCATTATTGGCAAAATTATGGATAACTTGTTTTTGGGGCGGATAGTTGAATCCACGATTCAAGCTGATTTGGAAAGGTTTAAGGAATATGCGCTGAATGTTAAAGCTAATTAATTCATATATAGGAATCATATTTGATTTCTGAAAATATTTCAGTAGGGTGTGTTATGCC
>NZ_JAYGHD010000466.1:0-5579 GCF_034932245.1 Nostoc sp. UHCC 0251 | reverse complement strand
CAAGGAACTGAAGTTCCTTGCTAATAGCAAAAGTCATCTGAAGATGACTAAATATACTCAAAAATCTTGAGTCTACTAAAGTAGACTTTAGCTGTTAGCCTGGGAATTAATTCCCAGGCGGGTGAGGAAGCTAACAGATAAGATGTAGGTTGGGTTGAGCAACGCGAAACCCAACATTGATCGGAGTGTTGGGTTTCGTTCCTCAAACGCCACGTGCTACAAGTCGGCATAGCCGCCCAACGCAGTGGCTCCCCAACCTACAAATTTTATTGCTAAACCCTATTGGATTTTACTCAACTCACGATCGCACCCGACACCCCATTCATAGATCCATTTGCAGAAGAAAGCTTCACAGAATCAGCTGCTAAAGAATTGGTGGGTTTGGAATTACCTACTACGCTTTGCTTTTTCTTGGTATTACCCCGTCGCGCACCACCCGCCATCTCGTATTCTGGGCTGGTTTTACCGTAACGGCTGCCAACTCCTAGTAACATTTTTTCTGATATCGCTATTACAGCCTTTTCTGCGTTATTCACGTCATCTGTGAGTTTGTCAATGGTAGATAATGCAGTGTTGTAGGCAGCAAGCTTAGACCGGAGATCGTTAATTGTCATGGTGTAAGCTTCTATAGTCAATCCTTGGCCAAAGTCAAGTTCTACACTGATAGATTGTAAACTTTCAATCCGGCGATCGGCTCGTTCTAAAACGCTGGAATTTCTTTTACGACGTGCCATAATGCATCTCTGCTACTAGGGTGTTAGTACTGTTTTATACCAAAATGCTTCTGATTGTCATGGGAAAATATAGCAAATCAGTTGCGTAGGTGTAGCCCGTCGTAGACATCGCATCTCAAAAAATTTAGTTAATTTCACTTAAACTATATTTTATTCTAGGTACTAAATAGATTCATAAGTTCGTTACAACAATTGCTGCAATGATTTAAGCCTTTCTTATACATGGAAGAACATTAGTTGCAAAGCATTAAACAATTGCAGCAACGACTTATACATTTGCAAGAAAAACTTAAGCCTTTCTTATACATGGAAGAACATTTGTTGCAAAGCATTAAGCGTTTGCAGCAACGACTTATACATTTGCAAGAAAAACTTAAGCCTTTCTTATACATGAAGTAATCTTAGCTGCAAAGGTTTAAATTTTCACAGCCTCAAGCCTAAGAGCGTAGGCGTAGCCCGTCGTAGACATGGCTTTTGCTTGTTTAAAATGGTAGCTTCATTTACGCCGTGCTGTACTAAGGTGGGGAAATCTCCAAATCTTTGCAAATCTTGATAGCTAGAATCTCAACAATCTCAGTATGTCTTGGAACTGCCGAGGTTCTATTGTTTGATGGATTGTAATAAATCGTATGCCTTCCACCCTCTCGAAGAAACAAACAGCCGTTCTTTTCCAAATAGCGAATCAATTCACGTCTTTTCACTATAATTTGACAGTAATCTGTTCACGGACGACATCTTTACCGGAAAGTTGTTGCTCTGCGAGTTCCCGATTTGAGATTAAAATCAACTCTATCGCTTCCCGTAGACTTTCTCTAGCTTCTTCCAGAGTTCTCTCTTGGACATTAGCACCGGGTAACTCTTGAACGTAACCGACATACCAATCATCTATCTTTTCATATACAGCAGTGAAAGAATTTTCCATATAATTTGCTCTTGAAATGGATTAACAATGCCTAACATACCCAACTCACTAAACCGTCACTCCCTCCAACTGCTCATCTGTCAACTCATACAACTGACGTAGCTTATCTAACTTATCAGCATCAGCTTCCCAGAAGCCTCGCCCATGCGCCTCCAGCATTCTCCCTAAAATATTGCGAAAAGCTTCAGGATTTGCCTTGCGTAATTTCTCCGCCATCTCTGCATCTAACGCATAAGTATCTGCGGCTTGGTCATAAACCCAATCATCGGTAAAATCGGCAGTACCACCCCAACCAATCAACGCCGTCATCCGCTGGGAAATTTCAAACGCACCACCAGAACCTTGATTCGCCATCGCTTGCGCCCATTTGGGATTTACCAACTTGGTGCGATACTCCATTCGCAGCAAATCATCTAAATTGCGGGGTGTAGTATCCTTCGAGAAACTTTCCACAAAGCTGGTTGTAACCTTCTTACCGCTTTGTTTTTCTGCTGCCTTTTTCAAACCGCCAGTATTAGCGTAATATTCTTGAATATCAGTTAAACCATATTCTACCGAATCAATTTCTTGAACAATGCGATCGCTAGTTTTTAACAAAGTATTCAAAATTTCCGGTCTAGCTTGACCTTTATCTTCTCTCCCATAGCTAAACACGTTGCGACTTTGCCAAGTATTGCCTAACTCCTCACCAGATTCCCAGTTACCATCAACCACTCTATCATTCACCAAAGAACCAAAATCACCCGCCGGATTAGAAAACAATCTCGCCGATGCATTTTCCACACCTTGGGCTTTCAAAGCTAAAGCGTGTCTTCTAATAAAATTCTGATCTTCCGATTCATCAGCATCAGCCGCCCGTTGAAATAAATCATCCAACAATTCGATGATATTTACAAAACTATCTCGGAAAATTCCAGACAAATTACCCAACACATCAATTCGGGGATGTCCAACCTCAGCCAACGGCTTTAATTCATAACGAACAATTCTGCCAGTTCCTTCTTTAACAGGTTCAGCCCCCACCAATTCCAACAGAATCCCCAAAGATTCACCCTTAGTTTTAATTGCATCCAATCCCCACAACATCACCGCCACCGTTTCAGGATATGTCCCATGTTCTTCCAAATGCTGGGCGATAATTTTTTGAGCAATTTCCCGTCCCCGTTCATAAGCAGCAGGTGAAGGCATCCGATAAGGATCTAAAGCATGAATATTTCTCCCAGTCGGTAAAACACCAGCCCCATCTCGCAACAAATCTCCACCAGGCGCAGGCGGAATATACTCCCCATTCAACCCTCTTAACAAATTTGTTAACTCATCCGTAGATTGCATCAACAAGTCTTTGATTAGTTTTTCTTCTTCTCTTTCTTCTTGATTATCACCAAAATATGCCTCCAAATAAGAAGCCAATTCCTCCTCATTTGGTGCTTCCCCCAACGTATGCAACCCAGAAGAAAACAACCGATTTTCTAAAACTTGTAAATATTCGTACAACTCCACCAAATAATCATCAAAAGCATGAGCGCTAAACATCCGAATATTTTCTGGAGTAAACGCAATACCCAAGCGTTTAGCATCCTCAAACGGACAATCTGCATCCAAGCCAGAGTCCACAATTTTTTTACAAATCCCTTCCTTCAAAACATAATTCTTTTGCGGATCTTCACGATACTCCGAAATCAAATCCCGCAATGCCACCAATTCTTTATATAAACCTGCGCGACCATAAGGTGGTACATTATGAGAAATTAATACACCATAACCGCGACGTTTTGCCAACATCGATTCCGAAGGATTATTCGCCGCATATATATATAGATTAGGCAAATTTCCTAACAGAATATCCGACCAAGAATAACCCGTATTCCCCAACGGAGAACCAGGCAACCATTCCACCGTCCCATGCATTCCAAAGTGAACTATAGCATCAGCTTGAAACTCATTTTGCAGCCATTTATAATAAGCAGCATATTGCGGATGTGGCGTTAAATCCCGTTCAAACATTAAGCGCATCGGGTCGCCTTGTATACCCAAAGGTGGTTGTACACCTATCCACACATTTCCTAATTGCACACCGCCAATCTGAAAATCATCGCCAGATGTTTTAATTCCAGTCCCCGTAAGAGATTTCCATTGTTTTTCGATACGGGAGGTTTGCAGATATCCCAACCATTTTTCTAGAGTGCGAACATTGACAGTATTTGTGGGGTGGGCATCTTGCCCGCCATTATCAAGGGGCGGGCAAGATGCCCACCCCACAAGAGAATTAGATTCATCCGCTTCTTTCACCCAGCGAATCAATTCTTCGCCATCTTCCGGTAAATCCCCGACGGTATAACCTTGTTCTTTGAGTGCATGGAGAAATTTCAGCAAACTACGCGGCACATTTAATAATGCAGCTGTGCCCACAGCCCCATAACCTGGGGGAAACCCATATAAAATAATGGCAATTTTGCGTTCCGATGCAGGTTTTTGCCGCAAAGCCACCCAAGTTTTTACCCTACCAATTAATCGCTGCACCCGTTCGGGAACCAGATAAATATTTTCGCCCACTAAACCACCAAGGGGAATGGTATCAATAGCCCCATCCAATTCTGGTAATGCATATAACACCACACTTTGCAATCCGCCGACACCTTGGCGCGTCCACGAGTGAATATCTTGAATTAATAGTGGTGCAGCAACAATATAAGGTACATTCTTGGCAGTGAGGATGCGTTTTGCTACTTCTATCTGACGCCCAGCTTCCATTGAACCAGCGGGGCCACCCACTAAAGGAAAGCCAATTGTCGAAACGATCGCATCTACTTTTACTGCTTCACTTGATAGTGAGGGAGTTTCTATATTGCCTAGTTGTCGTTGCTGAATTTCATAGTCGGTTGTCATTAAATCTCGTACCGCCACGTGTCCTTCTACGCCGTTGATGAAGATGGGCAAAGGAGTTAAGCCGGCTTTTTCAAAACTGCGAATTATTTGGGGAATGTATGGTTGTTTGGTGATGACGTGTTTACGGTAGAGTAAAATCCCAACAATCGGTTTTGTAGAGACGCGATTCATCGCGTCTTCCCAATAGACGCGATGAATCGCGTCTCTACAATGGGTTTTATGCCATTCTAAATAGTCGCGGGGCGATTCAAAAAACCCTTGATAGTCGGGGTGGAGTAATCCGATGTTGGGGGTTTCAATTAGCGGGGGAATGTCACCGACTTTTAAATCTAAGTATTTTTCTGCTAGTGTCCAGAATAATGAAGCGACGTTTTCTGGGCCGCCTGCATTCCAGTAACCATAGATAATTAACCAGTTGCGTAAGTCTTGAACTTTTTGCACTGGGACATATTTTAGTAGTTTGGGGCCAATTTTTAAGAAGCTGATGTAACCAGCGAGTTTGTCTTCTTCTCGTCCGTTGCTAAATTTGTCGAGGATGAATTTGACTGGTTTGGGCATTCCTTTGGGTTTGTCGCCAATGGCAAATATACCCAGCTTGGTTAAACTCATCAATTCTAAGGCTGACTCGAAAACTAGGCGAATGGGAATTTGGGAAATGCGATCGCGCAACCACACAACCTGGTCATAATCAAATAGGAGGCTACCGAAAAACACATCAGCCCCATCAAGTGCTGCTTCTACCTCGGTGCGTTTGGTTGTAAGATCGCGATCGCTAAATACTCGAATATCCAACTCAGGACAACGAGAGTTAGCCAAAAAGGCTGCTTTCCTATACAAGTCAGCGTTGAACGATTCAAACCCAGCAACCAAGACGATGCGTTTCATGCCTGTAAGCTACGAAATATTTCTTTACTTAAATTTTAAACGTGCTTTCAGGCTGATTGTTAAATATCTACCTACAGATTTCGGTCATTTAGCCGTACTAGTAGTCTGCCAACCCAAAATTGTTAGGTGAGGGCTGGGAAAAGGGGAAAGGT
>NZ_JAYGHD010000465.1:0-5659 GCF_034932245.1 Nostoc sp. UHCC 0251 | reverse complement strand
TAAAATTTTCTAAGCGACTAAGTTTTTTAGCTAACTCAGCTTTTTTAAATGGTTCTAGACCTTGTTTATAGAAAAATTCTAATAGGTCAGAATTAAAATCATAGCGACAGGTAATAATAATTCTATTCTTAGTTCCTGTTGATTGGATTGCTTGTACTAAAGCTTCTAAAATCTGGGCTACTTCAGCTTTAAGAATATATTGCCCATCACGGGGTTCAAGATTCCATTCAAAATCATCCAAAATTAATAGAAATGGTTTTTCACACATTTCCGCTAATTGACTAAATAGATACGTTAATCGGGATTTTAGGGGAATTTTGCTATTTTCTAGATAAGGTATTAATTCTAGTTGTTTTGGATTAATTAATTTATCTTTTAGTTTGTTAATTAAATAAGATTCATCAATTTGTCGCCACCAAAGAATCTTTTCATGTTCTGACAACCTATCCCACAGTCGAGACGCGATACTACTCTTTCCCCATCCTCCCATACCGTGAATTAAAACCCCTACTTTGTCAAAATCTGTCTTCAGAGTTCGTAAACAGTTTTGTAATTGACGGCGACGACCAACAAAGTTTTCTCTGGTTGCCACCCTTAAGCGTTTTTCATCATCTCTGAACTCCACTTCATTAGACGGTTTAGGCAGTTGTTTGCGTCCCAGAGTCCTTAATGGAGTTACTAAAGCTTCTGGTAACGTATTTGCTACGTACAGCCGTAATTTATGCCAATCCCTGACCTGTCGCTTAATTAATTCTTGATAGGTAGAAGCGATCGCTTGTGTTAATGTCCCACCTTGTGATAACTCCCAATACAATTGACCAGCAGCAAAGATAGCGTCTGTGTCCCTGACTCCCCCAACCCAACCCAGAACAGCAGTTGCACCCATATTCAATAACTCTTCTGCCATTGATGGAACTGTACCATCAGCAGAATGACCTGTACGGGAACCAGATAGAAAAATTAAACGCGGAAAGGGATATGTCAGGGCTTGAGCGATTGCAGATGTATTGCTATCAACTCGATCACCATATTCGTCTTCAGTGAGAAAGTAGGGCTTTTTATTTTGATGAGTAGCATGACCTGTTAAATGAAAGGTATCAAAGTGATCTTCCTTATATTCCCGAACCACATAACTCAACTCAGTTAAACAACCACTTTCTTCTACTCTCAAATCTACAGGGGTGCGCTTGGTTGTCTCTAAAATCTGTGCCTCCTCTGTTTCATAATCTAAGAGTGGAAATCCTAATGGGGAAGGAGCCATAAATAGCAAATTGAGGGGGCGATTTTGCGGAGAGTTATCTCTTACTATCGGTTCCCCATTAGATACCCAACGCACTGGAATAATTGATGGCTTTTTCTCTACTAAGAAACAGTTGCCATCATGAAGCACTTCCCAAGGCAAGTGGGCTAGTCCATTAACTGTGGTGATCGCTATTATTAAATTTTGCGAAAGGGATTTTTTTAGGGCATTAGTTAAAAGGCGATCGCTCCCGTCTAACCACTTATACAACGTTTGTCCTGTCCTAGCATAGTCTGCCGGCAGTATTTTGTAATAATCTATTTCCGCCTTTTGAATCAAATTAGCGATTTCTGTAAGGAGTAGCTGTCGGGACTGGTAATCATCGGGCTTATCCCAGAAGAAACGAAACTCGGCATGCTCTTCATCAATAGGTTTAAGGTCAAGATGAAGAATTTTCATTGCTGCTTGTCGTTCTCTAGAATTTCTTTTATTTGCTTCAATGTTGGGTAATATTGCATCACTTTTTTCACAGGTCTGCTCATTGCAGGGTTTCCAAAGGTTGCTTGTATAAAATATCTATCCAATTGGATTCAAATTCATAACGGCTAACTAGGATTAAACGGTGACGGGCGTTAGCCTCTTGAATTGCCCAGACTAATGCCTCTAATAGCATTGCCACTTCTGGTTTTAACACGTAATCATTATTGCGGAGTTCTAGATTGTATTCAAATTTATACAGCATAATTAGTAGCTTGCTCATTATGGTATTTCCCCATTCTTCAACTTGCCTCCTATTTTCAACAGTGCCAGGTATCGGATTTCTGAAATGTTGATTATTGCGTGGAAAAGAGCGTTGTGATAAATGTTTTTTAAATGTTAAACTTCCGTGATTCCACTTGGTAATTCATACACAATTCGTACATCAGAAAACACACGACGACGACCACCACTATCTCTCCATTCCTGACGACGAGACCCCTCAAAGAGACCCAGACCCTCAAAGAGACCCTCCACACAACCACAAACCCTGCTACCATGAGAACTAGAACCGTACTTAATACCCACATCCATATTCCACTTCTCCTTAGAACACAACATGGTATAAATTAATATAGGCATAGTAGCTGATGCTGGTATCACACCTCTTTCTTCTATGTCTCCCATGATTTCATTATACGTTTTATCCACAGACCCCCAAACGCGATGGCAAAACTGCTCCCAACAATCCAATCCTATTTCCAATAGGAAAATTTTACTATGGATGCTAATACCTAATGTATTATTACTATTATCAAGCCAGAGTTGATCAATTGTCCTGAGATTTTCACAGGGGAAATTCGTTAACAAATCATCCCAATTTTCCAAATTCTCTTTAACCATGACTTGGTAAAAAATCCAAGTAGTTTCCTCGTCTGCCTTTCTCCACTGTTTGTGCTTCAGATAATCTGCCAATGCTTCACATAATCCATCTTCTACCAAGTCATCAGTACATTTTCTTAATTCAGATTTAAAAGCTTGATCAGCTTTTGAATTATATTGAACTGCCAACATTTGAGAAAATCCTTCCCTGAATCGTTCAGGGTTTTCTTTATTGGCAAATTTCAATCTAAAAATCTCCTGCCATTTTTCTTCGTTTTTGTTCTGTTCATTACCCCATAAATGATGTAATTTTTCAGAAGCTCTTTGGTAGAGAGAATAGACTTTTGCTGCTTCAGGAAGTTGAATATTAGTAATAATATGGGGTAAAATCCGTGAAACTCGATAAACCCTATTTTCTTCTTTAACTTCAGGACTTACCTCAATTAGTCCCAAGTTTAGCCCCCTTTGTAACTGGTGTTGATAATTAGGAAGCTCACCACAAACTGCTTCTAAAGCTGCCATTGGCACAGGAATTTCATAAACTAAGCAATAGCTAAGAATCTTCTGTAATGGCTCATCAATAAGCTCATGCAATTCTTCCCAAATAATTTTTTCTTTCCATAATTTGGGACTTAGTTCTAGTTTTGTTAATCTCGTTTCTACATCTGTATTGCCTAATTCGTCATTGAGAAATTCCAATAACCGAGGATTTCCATCTGCTAAAATTAACGCTCGTTCCCGTAAATTATCAGGTATTGTGCCAGAGATAAAATTTTCTAAGCGACTAAGTTTTTTAGCTAACTCAGCTTTTTTAAATGGTTCTAGACCTTGTTTATAGAAAAATTCTAATAGGTCAGAATTAAAATCATAGCGACAGGTAATAATAATTCTATTCTTAGTTCCTGTTGATTGGATTGCTTGTACTAAAGCTTCTAAAATCTGGGCTACTTCAGCTTTAAGAATATATTGCCCATCACGGGGTTCAAGATTCCATTCAAAATCATCCAAAATTAATAGAAATGGTTTTTCACACATTTCCGCTAATTGACTAAATAGATACGTTAATCGGGATTTTAGGGGAATTTTGCTATTTTCTAGATAAGGTATTAATTCTAGTTGTTTTGGATTAATTAATTTATCTTTTAGTTTGTTAATTAAATAAGATTCATCAATTTGTCGCCACCAAAGAATCTTTTCATGTTCTGACAACCTATCCCACAGTCGAGACGCGATACTACTCTTTCCCCATCCTCCCATACCGTGAATTAAAACCCCTACTTTGTCAAAATCTGTCTTCAGAGTTCGCAGACAGTTTTGTAATTGACGACGGCGACCAACAAAATTCTCTCTTGTTGCCACCCTTAACCGTTTTTCCTTATCTCTGAACTCCACTTCATTAGACGGGTTAGGCAGTTGTTTGCGTTTTGGGGTTATTAATGGAGTTACTAAAGCTCCTGGGAACGTATTTGCTACATACAGCCGTAATTTATGCCAATCTGGTACTTTTTGTTCAATCAATTTTTGATAAGTAGAAGCGATCGCCTCTGCAAGTGTCCCACTTTGTGACAACTCCCAATACAGTTGACCAGCAGCAATAGTAGCATTCGTGTCTCTAACTCGTTCACCCCAACTAATAACAGCAGTTGCACCCATGCTCAGTAGTTCTTCTGCCATTGAAGGAACTGCATCATCTTGAGAATAACCTGTACGGCAACCAGACAGAAAGATTAACGCAGGTAAACGAAACATCATAGCTTTTGCGATCGCATCCGTACTGCTATCAACTCGATTACCGTATTCGTCCTCAGTCAGAAAGCAGGGCTTTTTATCTTGATGAGTCGTATGACCTGTTAAATGAAAAATATCAAAGTATCCTGTTTCATATTCCCGAACCACATAACTCAACTCAGTTAAGCAGCCACTTTCTTCTACTCTCAGACTAACGGGAGTGCGCTTGGTTGCCGACAAAATTTTCCCTTCCTCTGCTTCATAATCCAATTCTGGTTCAACTCCCAAGGGCGAGGTGGCCATAAACAACGCATTCAGGGGACGATTTTGAGGATTATCAACCGTAACTATTGGTTGACCATTAGATATCCAACGCACCGGAATAATCGGGAGCGTTTTCTCTACTAAAAAACAATTGCCATCATGCAGCAGTTCCCAAGGCAGATGAGCTAGTCCTTTATCTGTAGCGATCGCTATAATTAAGCCTTGCTGACGGGGCTGATTGAGGGCATTGGCTAAGAGGCGATCGCTTTTATCTAGCCAGTTATAAAGTGCTTGTCCAGTAATAGAGTAATCTATAGGTAAACGGGTATAGTAGTCGGTTTCTGCCTTCTCACTCAACTGCTTGATTTCTGCTAAAGACAGTTTGTGTTCCTTGTAATTAACAGGATTATCCCAAAAATAGCGCAGAGAAACATAATCGTTACCTTGTTCTTTCAAGGTGATGTGAAGAATTTTTAGTGTCATCGTACTTCATCCTCTAGAATATTGCGAATCTGCTCTTCTGTTACATTTCTAATGAGCAGCAACCGTTGACCATTACGCCCTATTATCAGAATTTTTTCAGTTCGTGGGTTTGCGCTTGCCCCTCTGGGCTGAAGGTATTTCTGACACCATTTATAGATTTCTTTAGCAATTGTTACAATTCCTCCTAAACCTCCTAAAATCGTAACAATCTCGGCAATGGTGGTTAGAGGTTCTCCCCGTTCAAGTTCATCAACTGTCTGATAGCTTCCTTTTAGCCCTTCAATTGCCAGAAGTTCTTTTGTAGCTTCTACTGCATCTTGTCCTTGAATTTCAATTTTCATAATGTTTTAATCGGTTAAGTTTTTTGGTTAACTCAGCATCTTTTAATGGTTCTAGACCTTGTTTATAGAAAACTCCTAATAGGTCAGTATTGAAATCATAACGACAGGTAATAATAATTTTATTGTTAGTTCCTGTTTCTTGGATTGTTTGTACTAAAGCTTCTAAAATCTGGGCTACTTCAGCTTTAAGAATATATTGCCCATCACGGGGTTCAAGATTCCATTCAAAATCATCCAAAATTAA
>NZ_JAYGHD010000464.1:0-5738 GCF_034932245.1 Nostoc sp. UHCC 0251 | reverse complement strand
CTACGTCTCTACAAGGATTTTGGTATTATGCAAAATCATTTTCATACATGGAATCTCCTGCCTTCTACTTCACTGCGCCAAAAGTCAGACCCCGAACTAATTGCCGTTGACTTAGCCAACCGAAAATGAGGATTGGTGCGATCGCTAGTGTTGATGCTGCCGAAAGTTTTGCCCAGAATAATCCTTGAGGGCTGGAAAATGAAGCAATGAAGGCTGTAAGTGGCGCTGCATCTGCTGTTGTTAAGTTCAAGCTCCAAAATGCTTCATTCCAGGACAAAATAATCGAAAGCAATGCAGTGGATGCAATTCCGGGTACTGCCAATGGCAATAACACATGCACAAGTTCTTGCTGAGTGGTTGCTCCATCCATGCGATCGGCTTCAAGAATTTCTTTGGGAACTTCTTTGAAGAAGCTGTAAATCATCCAAACGACGATTGGCAAATTAATCAAGGTATAAATAATAATCAAACCGATGCGAGTATCCAGTAACCCGGCGTTGCGACACAAAATGTAAATCGGCACTAGCACGCCTACAGGTGGCAGCATTTTAGTGGACAGCATCCAGAGTAAAGTACCCTTAGTGCGTTTCGTTGGGAAGAACGCCATTGCGTAGGCGGCAGGCACGGCAAGCAGCAGCGCGAGTATAGTCGCTCCCAGGGAAATTGCTACGCTGTTAAATGCATAATTGAAATAATTTGCCCGGTCTTGGATGGCAACATAGTTCTCCAATGTCGGGCGGAAAAATAACTGCGGGGGAGTTGAAACTGCCGCTACTTCCGTTTTGAAACTGGTGATAAACATCCAAAAAATTGGGAAAAACAAGATGCAAGCGGCAAGCCAGCCAAGCAATGTCCATAGCCAAATCTTTGAGGTTTTACGTGCCATATTAAGTATCCAAATTACGAGCAACACTACGCATCAAAAAGATTGCCACGATGTTGGCAAGAATTACGGCAATTAATCCACCGGCTGAAGCACCGCCGACATCGAATTCCAGCAAGGCTTTTAAGAAGATGTAATAGGCAAGGTTAGTTGTTGCAAGTCCTGGTCCGCCGCCTGTGGTGACAAAGATTTCGGCAAAGATGGTCAGGAAGAAAATTGTCTCGATCATGGCAACCACAGCAATGGCACGGCTCAGATGGGGCAGCATTACGAACCGAAATAGAGCGATCGCATTTGCTCCATCCATCCGGGCTGCTTCTAACTGATCGCGATCGAGTGATTGGATTGCAGTCAATAAAATCAGCAAAGCAAAGGGTAGCCATTCCCAGGAAACAATCATGATGATTGCCAGCAGAGGAACGCTAGCAAACCAATCAATTGCGCCTAAACCCAAGCCTCTGGTGATTTGCGCGAACAACCCATTTACTGGGTGCATCAGCATATTTTTCCAGATGAGGGCGCTAACTGTGGGCATCACAAAAAACGGCGAGATTGCTAGTACCCGCGCCACTCCACGACCATAAAAGTCTTGGTCAAATAGCACTGCTAGTAATGTGCCTAGACCAATTGTGATTGTTAAAACGGAAACAACCAAAACTATTGTGATGGCGATCGATGTCCATAAAGCTGAGTCACTGAGGATGAATGTGAAATTTTCAATCCCAATGAATTTGCGTGCATCTGGATTCAGCAAGTTATAGCGCTGAAAGGAAAACCATACGGTCATCACCAGAGGCACAATCATCCACAGCAGTAGGAGGACGACCGAAGGTGCAACCAGAGGTAAGGTTGACACTTGCCGCGTAGTCCGTTGCTTGGTGGGTGGTGGCGTTTCGTGTTGAGGTTTTACCGCTAATGAAGAAGACATAAGCAATTCGTAATTCGTAATTCGTAATTCGTAATTAAGAAAATCAGGTTAAATCTGGGTTTCTGGGTTTGGTATCGCTGTGGAACATCTGAGAATTATTCGATATAACCTGTGTGTTTCATGAAGCGTTCGGTGGATTTCTGCGATTGCTGCAAAGCTTGTTCTACCGAAGTCCGATTGGTTAATGCCGCCGCTAAGGTTTGCCCGACTGAAGAACCGATCGCTTGAAATTCTGGAATATCAACGTATTGAACTCCTTTATACGGAGTTGGTTGTGCGGATGGACGGGTAACATCAGCAGATTGGATTGCTCCCAGCACGATTTCAGCAAAGGGTGCAGCTTTTTGATAGTTGGGATTCTCATAAGTGGAAGTTCGAGTTCCTGGTGGTACAGCAATCCAGCCATTTTCCTTGGCAACTAGTTGGATGTATTCTTTAGAGGTTGCCCAAGCAACGAACTTTTGCGCGGCTTCGGGTGATTTTGATGTTTTAGGAACCGCTAACGCCCAAGCCCAAAGCCAATTTGAGCCGTTGGGATATCTTTCAATTGGCGCACGAGCGAAGCCAACTTTGTCATAAACTTGGGATTCTTTTGGATTGGATAACAACCCCGCAGCAACGGTTGCATCTACCCACATACCGCATTTGCCTGTTGAGAATAATGCCAGATTCTCGTTAAATCCATTGGAACTGGCTCCCGGCGGTCCATATTTATTAAGCAAATCAACATAAAAAGTGATCGCCTCTTTCCAAGCTGGAGTATTAATTGTCGGTTGCCACTTCATGTCAAACCACCGCCCACCATAGGTATTGACTAATGTGGAAACAAATGCCATGTTTTCACCCCAACCGGGTTTTCCACGCAGGCAAACTCCATAAACCCCATTTGCTGGATTATGGATTTTGCTTGCCCATTCTCTCATCTGGGGATAAGTTGGCTGTTGAGGAACCGTAATCCCGGCTTTGTCAAACAAATCTTTTCGGTAGTACAGCATGGAACTTTCCCCATAAAATGGCACGGCATAGAGTTTGCCATCGTTGGAAAGACCTTCACGTATAGGTTTTAGCAGGTCATTTACGTCATAGTCTGCGCCTAGATCCAAGGGTCTTAACCAATCCCGCCTAGCCCAGATTGGTGTTTCATAAGAACCGATGGTCATGACATCAAATTGCCCACCTTGGCTTGCAACATCTGTAGTTGTGCGTTGGCGCAACACATTTTCTTCCAGCACAACCCACCTGAGTTGAATATCAGGATTAGCTGACTCAAATTTGCGAGAAAGCCCTTGCATCACCACCATGTCGCCATTATTTACAGTGGCGATCGTTAGTTTAGTTTTCTCTGCGGCTTGCGAACGTGGTGAACAAGCGTGTAGAAGTTGCACCAGCATCACTCCAGCGAGAAATGCAACCAGCACTTTAGCGAAGCGGGGGATACGCATCGCATGACTCCTTTAAAGTAAAGAAACCGAACAAATAAATTTTTGATTTTATGCTCTATTCTTGGGCAAAAGCTCAATAATAGAAATCATACCAATCTCATTTGAATGACGACGATTTGCAACAATTCTTCAATAAGAGGTTTAAACTATGACAGCGAAAGCAACTTATCAGTTTGCGGGTAAGACCATCCTAATTACGGGCGGTGCGGGAGATATTGGCAGAGCAACTGCACAGCGTTTTGCCGCCAATGGTGCAGGTGTAGCGCTTCTAGATTTGAATGAACCGAAGATGGCAGATGTGGCTGAGGAACTAAAAAGCTACAACGTTCCAGTCGGCACATTTCGCTGTGATGTTACATTTGCTGATGATGTTGCCAAAGCCTTTACTGCTGCTGTAGAGCAGCTTGGGCGGATTGACTATGTTTTTAACAACGCAGGTTATCAAGGAGTGTTTGCCAAGACAGACGAATATCCTGAAGACGACTTTCAAAAGGTGATTAACATCAACGTTATCGGCGTTTTCCACATTCTCAAGGCGGCTGCACAGCACTTGCGCGATGCAGGTGGAGGTGCGATCGTCAATATGGCGAGTTATGCAGGCGTAGTCGGGCCGCCAAATATGCTGGCATATGGTGCTTCCAAGTTTGCGGTGATTGGAATGACTCAGACAGCAGCAAAAGATTTGGCTCCTTACGGCATTCGGGTGAATGCGCTCTCACCTGCGCTCATCGGCCCTGGTTTTATGTGGACGCGGCAAACAGAATTGCAAGCAGCAGTAGGTTCCCAGTACTTTGACGCCGATCCCAAAGTGGTTGAGCAACAGATGATCAATTCAGTCCCAATGCGGCGTTTAGGAAGCTTGGAGGAGGTGGCGAGTGGGGTAGCGTTTCTGATGAGCGAAGAGGCAAGCTACATTACTGGGTTTAACTTGGAGGTTACTGGGGGAGAATAGAATTTTAAATATAATTGAGCAAATATTCTATCTTTGGGCATATACTCTAATAAATTCAATCATACCTTTGATAGATACATAGCTTTTGCAGGTGGTATGTATATGGGAGAACCTTTTTTGGAGCGGCGCGATGCGCCCCATCGTGCCCGCAAATTAGACTTGGCTGCTTATGCTGCTTGGCTCTATTACATCGCCGGCAATACGCAAGAAGAAATTGCCGCAAAGCTTAATGTGTCCCGGCAAGCTGCACAACGCTTAGTAGCACTGGCAGTCAGTGAAAAATTGATTAAATTTCGACTCGATCATCCTTTGAGTGAATGCATTGCTCTGGCTGAGTCATTACGCGATCGCTTTAATCTGTCGCTTTGTGAAGTCGTACCAACTGACGCAGGTAGTGGTGATACATTATACGGGATTGGTGTATGTGCTGCCACTTACTTAGAGGCTTACCTGATGGCTAAAACCCCAAGTATATTGGCGTTTTCGTCAGGTCGGACATTGCGAGCAATGGTGGAGCAGATACCCTCAATGAACCAACCCCAGCATAAGATTGTTTCAATTATTGGGAATATGTCTCATTCTGGGCGTGCAGGTCGTCACGAAGTGGTCATGCATTTATCCGATCGCGTCGGTTCCCAAGCTTACCCAGTGCCGACTCCAGTTGTCGCAACTAGCATTGAAGAACGAGAACTTTTGCAGACTCAGCGATCGTTTCTCGCTGTCAAAACTCTTGCAGAGCAAGCGAAAGCGACATTTGTCGGAATTAGTCACATTGCCTGGAATGCCCCATTACATCAAGACGGCTTCATCAATGACGATGAAGTAGCTGAATTGATTGAACTGGGAGCAGTAGGAGAAATTGCAGGTTGGGCTTACAGCGATCGCGGGGTATTACTGCAAGAAGGGACAAACAGTCGGGTTGCTAGTGTAGCCCTCGAACAACCGGCTCATCGACTCATCATTGGTGTGGCAGGCGGTGTGAGAAAAGCAGAGGCGATTTTGGCTGCTCTGTATGGCAATTTAATTACAGGACTGATTACTGATGAAGCTGCTGCCCAAATGATTCTTTCTAAGGTTTAGTAAGTATTAAGATAGCCAAGAAGGCAATAGGCAAGAAGGCTTTTTGAGTTGTACGGAGTTTTTTCACGCAATCAAAGCAGACAAACAACGGCTAATGTTAACATCATGCAAACTAACCAAAATAGCCTTCTACTTGCCCTTAGTTAAAATTGCTTAGTATAATTGCAAAAACTAATAATTTGTTAAACAAAACAACGAATAAAATTCAAATCAATATCTGTTCAAATTAGATTTATTGGCAATGGTTCAAATTAGCAATTAATATAAAGTTTTTAGGTTTTAGTTTAGAATATAATATGCCTAAGATCACTGTTTGCATTCCTACTTTTAATCGTGTTGATCTTCTTCCTTATGCCATTGACAGTGTACTCAATCAGTCTGAGCAAGACTTTGAACTAGGGAGCATCTCACCTTTGCAAAAATATCAGTTAGAAAGCTGACCATTGAGATAGG
>NZ_JAYGHD010000463.1:0-5822 GCF_034932245.1 Nostoc sp. UHCC 0251 | reverse complement strand
TTTTCTTTCCCCTTTCCCCTTCCCCTTTTCCCCTTAACCGACAAGTATTGGGATTTATCCTAGTTTTTTAATTTACAAATATTCTAACAATGCGGATTTTGGTAGTTGAAGATGATGTCCAGTTAGCAGAGATGCTGATGGAAGCCCTCACTGACCGTCAATATGTGGTAGATACAGCCCAAGATGGAGAGGAAGCATGGGATTGTATTAAAGTATTGGAATACGATTTAGTGGTGTTAGATATTACCTTACCGAAGTTGGATGGTGTAAGTTTTTGTCAACGCTTGCGATCGCCTACATCAAGGCATACTTTATTGCGTAACATTGCAATACCTGTACTCATGTTAACAGCACGCGATACCCTTGGCGACAAAATTACCGGGTTGGATGCTGGGGCAGATGATTATATGGTCAAACCTTTTGAAATGCCAGAGTTAATGGCTCGTGTTCGCGCCCTGTTGCGCCGCAATAGTGCCGCAACATCTTCTTCAGATTTTGGTTGGGGTAGTTTGCGTTTAAATTCCAGCACTTATGAAGTTACATACGCTGACCACCCTTTACATCTAACACCTAAAGAATTTGCTCTTTTAGAACTAATGGTTTCTAGCGGTCGGCGGGTGCTAAGTCGAGCCGGAATTATTGAGCGCATTTGGTCACTTGATGACCCTCCGAGCGAAGAAACTGTTAAGTCTCACATTAAGAGTTTACGGTATAAACTTAAAGATGTAAGTGCTGCTGATGATTTTATTGAGACAGTTCATGGACTAGGCTATCGCTTAAAGCAGCTTTAGGAAAATACCCGATTTCTACCCGATATTTACCTCTTATCTTTACAAATGATTGTTAAACTGCAATTACATTACTGAAATTAACCTCTTCTTTTACACTAGAACACTATTATTCTCCAAATCAATTTAATTATTGACTTGGGGAATTTTAATTTTTATCTAAAAGCAATTAGTAAACCAGCTTTTTAAATGTCGAGAATTCATTAAGTCGGGAGCAACTGAGATAACTACTGCTTTTGGTTGCCCTTCTTGGACTAAGGCGATCGCTTCTCGCTTAGAGTTGGCTTGTTGGATTAGCTGAGAAAGCTCTTGGTTGTCGCGTATATTTGCTTCTAGCATATAATTTGCTGTTATGAAGTCAGTTATAATTCTATGTTACGCGATCGCCTTCAGGAGATTGGTAGTTGATGCGATCTCACTTGACTTAGTATCACATCTGCGATAGCTTACCTTTGGTAAAGTAATTAAACTGTATGTGAGATTCACAATGCACTCTAATAACGAGATTACTCTCGACAATAAAACTATAGCAAAGCTCGCCATAGCTATCGCTGAGGCAATTAAACTCAGAGATAACGAAGTTATAGGTCCGCTTACCCGCAAGGTTCTGGAAACACTCGACACTGTTGACTCGCTTGATCATTTCAAGAATCACAGGTCTTGAAAATCTATTCGACTAGGCGTGTTTCATTGTGCGCCTAGTCCATCGTTCAATCGGACTCAACCGTGACTATCTCCTATAAACGATCGCCTTTTAACCTCATAAAAAGCTCGCAGATTAAGGTGCTAAAATTGTCTTAGGAGTAGCGTATTTTAGTGTAGCGTAACGCACAAAATTTGATTCTCTTGCAAATAATCAAAAGGTGCATTACATTTCATTAATGCACCCTACAAGATCAGCGATCGCACTCACCATCGATTTTTTAAAGTTTCAATATTAATTGAACTAAACATCGTGTTTTAATGTATGACAGATCATCAACATTTCGTAACCCAGGCAGTACTCAGAAATTTTTCTTCATCAAAAAAGAAAAATAAAATATTTGTCATTCTTCACATCAAGAATCAACTTACAATAAAATCAAATCCCATAGCTAGAACATTTGAACAAAATAAATATTTCACAACTAATGAAGAAAATTATGATTCATGGTTTAAAGAGATCGATGCTCAATCTCCATCTATAATAGCCTCAATTATTAAAAATGGTGTAGAAAAATTGAACCTTCAGGAACGAGAAAAAATCAATGAATTCATGGCGTTTCAATGGCTTAGATGTATCGGAATCAGAAATCAATCAATTTTGTATTCTGAAATCTTTGAAGTTTACAAAAAAGAGTATTTAGAACTTAAACAAGAAATCCATGATCTTGATAAGCAAAAAAAAATCTCTCTAGATGACCTCAAAAATGACCCGCGTTGGTCGTATTTTAAATATTTAGATAAAATGTTAGGAGAGGATTGGATTAAAAATATTCATGCTAATCTGTTTACAGATATTCAATTTTTAATCCAAAAACTCAATAATTTAACATTAAGTAGTATTAGTCCAAAGTCATTAAATAAAGAATATGAATACGTTATTAGTGGTTCCCCAGTTTTATATAATGTTTGGGAACCTGAATTCTATTTTCCTATAAGTCCAACTAATTGCTTAAGATTTCATTCTATTGACAGTAATTTATCTCCACTGGATTCTAGGTTTCTTAATGAACTACAATTCATTAATGGTGGAGGTTATAATGGTTGCCGTGTTGCTGCTAGACATCACGAAACTTTAGAATATCTTAAAAATACTCCATTACAATACTTTGAAATACAAAATTTAGAAGATTCTTTTTGGAAACACCTTTTTCTTGAAATGTATAAAAAAAATCAAGAAGCTAAAAAAGTTAGTGGTTAGTGCGATCACTGAATCTTGTAGGTTAAGTGCGATCGCCTAAAAATCACGACTCACAGAAATAGCGATCGCCTAACTCCTCAAATCGCCAATATAAGCCCCAATTTGTTTAAGTCCCTGCAAAACTTGGATACGTTCTGATGTATTTTCAAGTAACCGATAAGTATTGGATCTAGTATATTGAGGGACATTTTGGTGGCGATCGCATTTCAAAAACAATACTTCTCTTCCGTTTGTAACCATTGCATAACAACTTGACTGTAAGTTGGGAGCGCTCAATAAATAAGTAAGTGCTTGGGGAATTCCCGCCGTAACATCTAGTCTTGCAGGTTTTGACTCGATTACCAAAATCCAAAAACTATCTTGAATCACCAAAATATTAATCCTGCCTTGAACTGCAATAGCATTAGCTTCGTCTGCAACTTCGATATTGGTACTTACTTCTGCTTTTACCAAAAAAGGAAACTGATAGAAACCTGCTAAATCTAGCAATGGTGATATAACTACAAGCTTAACAATTTCTTCGAGAGGTGGTTCTTCTTGACTGAGATAGGTATAGTTTCGAGTGAGGCGATCTAGTCCTTGTAGTTCCGCTTCGGTTAGAGTCGGCGCATTATTTAACCATTCATCAAAAAAGCGATCGCTAGAGTCGAGTCTCAAGCCAAAAGTTTGACGGAGAGCGCCAAGGGTAAGGCTACTAGCATTTGTAATCACGGTTAAATTCTTGTAGTAATTACATGAAGTTTAAAAGTCTAGACATTTGATCTAGGCTCCAATACCTAATATACGATATATTAAAAGCAAAAGAGCGATCGCCTAAAAATCACGATTCACAGGAATAGCGATCGCCTTGAGGATATAGATAGCGATCGCGGTTGTCCATCCAGAGCTAACAATTTGCTCATCAGTTTCAGGCTCATACTTCAACAAGCTCAGTAACCATAAATAAATTTAGTTGCTCTGTATATTTTTATTTGTTAGTCATACCAAGATCCACTAACCCTCCAACGGTCGTTCCGACACCGCAACCATAAGCTAATCAGCATTCAAGTTGCATAATCAGGGCGCTAATGTTGCCCACCCCACAAGATATTGAGAAAATTTCCATCTGCAAATTAGATGTGTTTTAGCTTAGATATTTGATATTTTTAAATTAAATAGAAATTGATTTAGATAGCATTTTTTTATTAATAACCGATTTCTCACCGATTTCTCACCGATATTTCAACTTTTAAAATGTAACATCTGGGAACGAAAGCATTTTGGTAAGTTTATTTCAGTCTTGAGGAAATTTTTATGCCCCGTTTTTCAATAAATATTTCCAATATTGTTATTACTAATGAAGAGTATCGCAAGCTGAGGGCTTATGCAGTAGATAATCAAATATCAATTCATGAAGCAATACGGTTATTAATTGATTCTCTTCCAGAATGCTCTCCAAATAATAACAAATTCAGTAGAAACCATTCTTTTATGTTTCCTAGAAGGTTTTTACACGTTTCTTTCGATGATAGGTAACTTAATAAATAATTTTTTCTCCAAGTTACCTAGCTGTGAATTTTTGTACCAGATACCATAGTTAATTTTGATTATGAATACTCTTCCTTCTTTAAATTTAGTTAAATCTCTAGAAAATTCTGCTTCAGAAACGCCAAATTCTCAACCCATTTATGCCCTAATTTCAGTTCATGGCGACCCGACAGCTGAAATTGGTAAAGAAGGGGCAGGTGGTCAAAATGTCTATGTGCGAGAATTGGGATTAGCATTAGCAAAACGCGGCTGTCAGGTTGATATGTTTACCCGACGCGAATACCCCGACCAAGAAGAAATTGTGGAATTAGCACCAGGGTGTCGCACTATTCGTTTAAATGCTGGGCCAGCAGAATTTATTACTAGAAATGATTTATTTGAATATTTACCAGAATTTGTAGAAGCCTGGCTGAATTTTCAACAACGAACAGGGCGCAGCTATGCCTTGATTCACACTAACTATTGGCTTTCTGCTTGGGTAGGATTAGAACTTAAATCTCGATTGGGACTACCCCAAGTTCATACTTATCACTCTATAGGTGCAGTTAAATACCGCAATATGGAGAATCCGCCGCAGATTGCTGCAATTCGTAATTGTGTAGAGAGGGCAATTTTAGAACAAGCAGATTATGTAATATCTACTAGCCCTCAAGAAGCGGAAGATTTACGTCAGTTAATTTCGCAAGATGGTCGTATTAAAGTCATTCCCTGCGGAATTAATACTAAACACTTTGGTTCTGTCAGTAAAGAAGTTGCTCGTCAACAGTTGGGAATTAATGCAGATTCTCAGATAATCTTGTATGTAGGACGTTTTGACCCCCGCAAGGGAGTTGAAACCCTAGTTAAAGCTTGCGCCAATTTGCCTCCAGCATTTCAACTCTATTTAGTTGGTGGTAGTCGTGAAGATGGAGCAGACTTCAAAGAACAACAACGCATTGAAACTTTGGTGAATGACCTGGGATTGGAAGCCGTTACAGTTTTCACTGGACGAATTTCTCAAGCATTGTTACCTGCTTACTATGCCGCCGGGGATATCTGCGTTGTACCGAGTTACTACGAGCCTTTTGGTTTAGTGGCGATTGAAGCAATGGCAGCCGGAACACCTGTAATTGCTAGTAATGTGGGAGGATTGCAGCATACGGTAGTGCATGGTGAAACCGGATTTTTAGTTCCTCCTCGTGATTGTAAAGCATTGGCGATCGCTATCCATAGTTTATTACAAAACCCAACTCTAAAACAAAGCTATGGCAATGCTGCACAAAATTGGGTTCAGTCTCGTTTTAGCACTCAGGGAGTTGCTACCCAAGTTCACGAACTCTATCAATCTTTAACACTTGATACATTTGTTCAAGAAATTATTCAAACTAAAAAGTTAACTCCAGATTTAGAAAGACAAATCCAAAATTTATTGAAGTCAAAAGTTTTGAAAACCAATGAAATTAAAGCTCTAGAAAAATTAATTGACTCTTTTTCTAATGGCATTGTGCAATGGGCAACCAGTTAAATGATATCGTTGCCGGTTAAAGACTGATCGTTACAGCAGATTGCGCTCTAATCGAATACACGTAGAGACGTAGCACTGCTACGTCTCTACAAGGTTTTGG
>NZ_JAYGHD010000462.1:0-5893 GCF_034932245.1 Nostoc sp. UHCC 0251 | reverse complement strand
TTGCCCGCCCTAAATCTGGGACGGGTGGGGACACCCATCCCACAAGAAAATTTGGTATGTTTTTTTATTTGGAAGTTCCTAAGCTTTTCATTCAGTACAGATACAGCGATAATTTACTCAAATCATCACCAAGTTGTTTCATGCTGCCAGTTATTGAAAGCATTGTATTACGTCAAATGGCTTCGGGCGATCGCCTATCTTTACAAATATACAAATTTATCGGCGCTCAACCTGGAAAAAAGGTTTACATTCAATCTAATCTGCACGGTGCAGAAATTGCTGGGAATGCCGTTATTCACCAGCTAATTGAGTTTTTATTAACAATAAATGATACAGATTTAACTGGAGAAATTTGGTTAGTTCCCGTTTGTAATCCAATGGGGACGAATGAACGCGCTCATCATTTCTCCCCTGGGCGATATTGCATTTACGAAGCCAAAGACTGGAATCGCATCTTTTGGGACTATGAGAAAGAAGCTGATGATTTAGTAGCTTTTACTAAATCTCAACTTTATAGTGATCTAAAGGTCATTCGACAAAATTATCTAACTATAATTAAGCAACAATTCGCAAAAACTTTAGAAAAACTTAATTCTTCTAGTGGTGTTCCTTACACTGAGCTTTTTGCCTACAAGCTACAAAATCTCAGTTTAGATGCAGACTACTTAATTGATTTACATAGTTCTACCAATCAAGCATTAGACTACGTTTATTACTTCCAAAATCGAGAAGAGAGTGCAAAATACTTCCTACTTGATTTCGGAATATTGCTTGATAAATATGATGGTGATGCTTTTGATGAAGCTTTTATCAAACCTTGGTTAGCACTGGAAGCTTGTTTTAAAGATTTGGGTAGAAAAATCAAGTTCGATGTGGAAGCTTGGACATTGGAATTGGGGACAGGAATGCAAATAAATCCTGATTCAGTATCCAAAGGTGTACGGGGTATAAAAAACTATTTAGTCCAAAAAGGTGTACTGCAAATTCCTGATTTATCATCTGACACAAAAACCCATGAAATGACTTTCGCATCTAGCAGCAACCGGAAAAAATATTATGCGATCGCAGGTGGTATGATTCAATCCAGAATCGAATTAGGTAGCACAGTCAAAACTGGAGAAAAACTATATCAGATTCTCAGCTTTAATAAAGAAGGGCAACTACCTACTGTAATTGATGTCTGCGCTCAACATGATGGATTAGTTTATGATGTCGCAACCAATCAAGCTGTGAATGAAGGCGAGTTTGTATTGGGAATTGTTAGTTAGGGGATAACAAATATATCAAGTGATTTTGAACAATATCTTTATTAATAATCTCGCACTACGTTTCTATTCCGTCTCGGAATGAATTCCGAGTCTTATAGCTGAAGCCCTGAACTTAACTTATGGGCCGGATATCGGTGAGTGTAACAGTTTCACTCCGTTTAGAGTTGTAGAGAGGTGCGATCGCTTTCTTAAAGAAAATCAATTTAACTTCAACTACTTTGTTGCTGTTCTAACCAAGTTACTAAATCATCCATCTCAGACATTCTTAAGAGCGATCGACATAAAGCCTCTAATTGTTCAATTTTCAAACCTTGAACTTTTTGATAAATTGATTCATCAATCTCACCAAAACGTTCTTTTAGCAGAGACATACATAAAGAAAAAGCTTCTTGTTGTTTACCCTGTTCTTGTCCCTTCTGCAATATATCTTGATAGATCACTGATTCTTGCATAATATCCTCACTTAACAATTGACGAATCAAAGTTTTGTCGAATCGCAAACCAGCTAAAATTTCTGTATACCCGGCAATATTTTGTTTCGTCTCCCTATCTAAAATTGTAGCCACTTTTTCCGCAACCTGGGACAATAAACTTTGTGGGGAATCAGTACGACTCAGAGTAGCTAGAGGTAATAAATTTGCATTATTTAAGAATATACTCGAATCTTGCTCCCACATCCGTATGACTTGATAGCGATGTACTGTCGTCTCATCCACATATTCTTGGGTAAAAGCAATTTCATCGTTTATTTCTTGCAAAAAGATGACTACCTGCACAACTGGACACTTATACTGACGCTTTAATCTCACGGAGTAATCTAGCATTCGGAAGGTAATTGCCGGGCTAGACTGTGTTAAAGTCTGAAACTCAATATGCAGAATCCTGTTTTTAGTTTGAATAAAAGTCACAGAATCTGCACGAATTGGTTCTAAGCTTAATTCAGTTTTTAGCACCTTTATATTTGCCGATTCCTCAGCAATTAACCACCGAACAAAATCTGCTGGATATTTTTCTGCCAGCAGCTTACAAACATTATCAAAACTCACAATATTAACAGACCTAATATTATGATTATATTACAGCTATTTTCGGGTAAATAGACCACACTTCAGGGGTGGTTCAAATACATGAAATAGCATTTTTAATTTCCAACACCTGTACAATATCAAACTCTACTAAACTTTGTACTTTGATAGGCACAGCTATGCTGTGCCTGTACCATATATGTTTAGTCTCCCAAATAAATACCCATACCATGAGCGGTTTTAACCAAAGTACCATTGGGATCGACGGCGCTATAGTGAGCGATCGCTTCTGTAATTGGTACACTTAATACTTGGCGATTTTGCCAAGTCACCATGCGATCGTATTTATCTTCTGCAATTAGATTAACCGCCGCAACACCAAAAGCAGTTGCAACTAATCTATCTAGTGGTGAAGCAGTTCCACCCCGTTGAATGTGTCCTAAAACTGTGACTCGCGTTTCTACACCGATGTGTTCAATAATTTTATCTGCCAAATATTCGCCAATTCCACCGTATCGAGATTGACCTAAGCGATTTGTAATCGTCACATTTTCCCCATCGTGGGTACGAACCGCTTCGGAAACAATTATTAAACAATAGTTTTTGCCTTTCTCTTGGCGTTCTTTGATTTTGTGACAAATATGCTCAACTGTGTAAGGGATTTCAGGAATTAAAATTACATTTGCTCCCCCCGCGATTCCCGCAGCTATAGCTATGTGTCCAGCATCACGCCCCATAACTTCCAAAATCATGACTCGGCTATGACTTGCAGCAGTAAAATGCAACCTATCTAATGCTTCTGTGGCAATATTGACTGCTGTATCAAAACCGATAGCGTGTTCGGTAACACCAATATCATTATCAATTGTTTTGGGAATACCTACTAGATTAATGCCACCTTGTTGAGCGAGGCGACGGAGAATTGCCAAGCTACCATCACCGCCGATACCAATTAAAGCATCTAAACCTAGCTCATGATAACCTGCAATGATTTCTTCGGAGCGATCGCATAAACTCCCATCCGCCATTGGAAAAGCAAAAGGATCACCTTTATTGGTTGTCCCCAACATTGTGCCACCCGCAGTTAACAGCGAGTCAACTTGATCAACTTCCAGCTTGGTAAATTGTGGCGGACGCGCCATTAATCCTAGAGTCGCTTGACGAATTCCTAAAACCTCCCAGCCGTAAGTATCCACAGCACAATTTACTACAGCCCTAATCACAGCATTTAAACCAGAACAATCACCTCCACTGGTAAGAATTCCAATGCGTTTGCGTTCTCCCATATCTTTTATTGACATTTTGATTCAAATATATTGAGTAGCCGATGAAACTTAAGCCACAGTTAGTAGCAGATTAAACCTGAGCAAATAAATGCCAAAGTAATTTTATGTTTCTTTTGTGCCTAAAAACAAAACAAAATCTAAGAATTCAGAACTCAGGAGTCAGAAGCCATACTTGATCTGGGTTTGGTTTAATTCCCGACGATATGAGGTCAATTTTTAGTTTAATTTTTTTAATATTCTGAATACTGAATTCTGACTCGTGAATTCTACAACTAAGGTTATCTCAGATGTAAAATGTTAACTGTAGAGCCAGTAGTAGATTAAACCTAAGCAAAAGCAATCCCCGAAAATGCTAGGGTGTTTTTATGCTTGTTTTGTGTCTAAGAAAAAACCAAGTTATCCCAGCTGTAAAATATGAGGGTGGAGCCAAAGGTGACTAGTATTGAAAATTACAACTTCTCTTTTTCAGGAGAAGTAACAATCCCACAGGCTCCTCCTGAATTTAAATCAGGTTTTATCGGCATTGTTGGTCGTCCTAATGTCGGTAAATCTACTTTAATGAATCAATTGGTAGGACAAAAAATTGCCATAACTTCCCCTGTAGCGCAAACAACACGTAACCGTTTACGCGGCATTTTAACTACACCAGAGGCGCAGTTAATTTTTGTAGATACGCCAGGAATTCATAAGCCCCATCATCAGTTGGGCGAAGTGTTGGTGCAAAATGCCAAAATAGCTATTGAATCGGTAGATGTAGTGTTATTTGTGGTAGACGGAGCAGTGGCTTGTGGATCAGGCGATCGCTATATTGCTGAATTGCTCAGTCGTAGCAAAACACCAGTGATTCTGGGCGTGAACAAAACCGACCAACAACCGCCCGATTCTCAGTTTCTAGATGATAGTTACGCTCAGATGGCCCAGTCCCATGAATGGGAAATCGTGAAATTTTCTGCCAAGACGAGCGCCGGATTACCGCAACTTCAAGAATTATTAATTGAACATTTAGAAATTGGGCCGTTATACTACCCACCAGATTTGGTAACTGACCAGCCAGAACGCTTTATTATGGGTGAATTAATCCGAGAACAAATTTTATTATTGACTCGTGAAGAAGTACCCCATTCAGTAGCGATCGCTATTGACCTAGTAGAAGAAACTCCCAGCATTACCCGTGTACTTGCTACCATCAACGTTGAGCGTGATTCCCAAAAAGGCATACTCATTGGCAAAGGTGGAGCAATGCTCAAAGCAATTGGTAGTGAAGCTCGTGAGCAAATCCAAAAGCTAATTGCTGGTAAAGTTTACCTAGAATTATTTGTCAAAGTCCAGCCAAAATGGCGACAGTCGCGCATTAGTTTAGCAGAGTTAGGCTATCGCGTGGAAGAATAATAATTGGGCATTGGGCATGGGGCATTGGGCATTGGGCAAAAAGGTAAATGACAAATGACAAATAATTAATAAAAATGTCTTTAGATATTCGCTATCCCTTAAATTTACCTGACAATGCTCCGCCGTTACGCGTGTTAATTGTCGAAGATGATCCGATGATGCAGCTGGGATTAGAACAATCATTAATGGCTCATCCTCAGTTGGAGATTGTTGGACAAGCAGAAGATGGTTATTTAGGAGTTCAAGCAGCACTGCAACTGAAACCCGATTTGGTGGTTATGGATATTGGCTTGCCGCGATTGGATGGCATTGCAGCGACACAGCAAATTAAGGCGGCGCTGCCAGCAACTCATGTGGTGATGCTGACATCTCATCAAACGGAGACAGAAATTATCGCGGCACTCTCTAGCGGTGCAGATGCGTATTGTATTAAAGGTGCAAGTGTGGAACGATTGTTAAGTGCGATCGCAGCCGCAGTTGATGGTGCAGCCTATCTCGATCCCCAAATTGCGCGGCGAGTAATTGATAATCTAAAACCGCCCTCACCCGCCAGCAACAACGCCAACTTATCTGGGCGCGAGTTAGAAGTGTTGAAACTCATGGTAGACGGCTTGAGTAACCCAGAAATTGCTGAAAAACTCTATCTCAGTCCCAACACCATCAAAACTCACGTCCGAGGGATTATGAATAAATTAGCAGTGGACGATCGCGTGCAAGCAGCAGTTGTTGCATTACGTTCTGGGTTAGTTTAGAAAACAAATGCAGCAAAATACACAAACAAATCTCAGCAAAAGTCAGATTACTGCTGTATCCAAACTTATTGAAGAAGGCAGAGGGCAGAGGGCAGATGGCGAAGCCTCTCCCCTTGGGAGAAGGAACAAGTCAAAAGGGGATTCAAACCCCTCCTGACTTGGAGCCACTGAAC
>NZ_JAYGHD010000461.1:0-5948 GCF_034932245.1 Nostoc sp. UHCC 0251 | reverse complement strand
TAGCGACGTAGGAGCGTCATTGCGAATTGCGAATTGCGAATTGCGAATTGGTTTAATTCTTTGCTACTAAAACACTTACTGCCGCAGCTAAAGATGTCCCACACCAATGACAGCCTATGTTTAGATTTTCTGCTGGGGAAACTCTATGACATTTGGGGCATTCTAAGCCATAAACTCCTGGCGGTGGTGCGGGGGGTGTTGGCGGATGGTGGTGATGTCCAATATTTACTGATGGATTGGGTGGTAGCAAAATTGTTGCTGGAATATTGTCTGTGGAAATGCCAGTAACTTTGAGTTGTATTTGCCCCAAAGAGATATTAGTACCTTCAGTTAAAGGCATTTCACCTTGAACTAATTGCCGTCCATCGACAATGGGGGGATTTTGCGATCGCAAATTCCTCAGATAAAAGCGCTGTTGCTGGTGATGAAAAAATATTTCAACGTGTAAACCAGAAACAGTGGGGTGACTCAAAACAATATCGCACCGGAGTGGGTCACGACCGATGCGGACAGTGCCAAGATTTTTACTTGGCTGTTGTTCGTAAATGTTCTGAATTTTATCTTGACCTGCATCGTGCCACTGTAAAGTTAGTGCGTTCATTGTTCTGAACTTCGTAAGCCGTATTTAGCTACTTCAATTTCTTTCTGTGCGATTCCTAACACGATTGACTAGGAGCAAGCAAGTATTTAGAAAAAACTTCAACAAGCTTTATCTATTCGACGCTAATTTATCAGCAATGCGCGTAGTTTCTGGGAGCCGATATTTTGGCGTGCAGCGTAATACATAGTCAATTGCCGTAGGTAAACTAATGCGATGACCACTGGAGATATATAGAGGTTTTACCCCGGTGCGCGATCGCAAAACAACCCCAACGGTTTCATCCTTATATATCAGTGGTTGCGTGCTGCCTTTGGTTTCTGCCAATTCCTCATACTTACCTACCAACCTGGATTTGGCTACGCCAATTGTCGGCATATCTATGAGTAACCCTAAATGGCTAGCTATACCTAATCTGCGGGGATGGGCAATTCCTTGACCATCACACAGGATAATATCTGGTGTTGTTTGAATTTTCTCCAGGGCATCGAGAACAGCTGGAATTTCCCGAAATGAGAGGAAGCCAGGAACATAAGGAAAGGTCGTAGGACGATGTGCTAGGCTTGTCTCGATGACTTGCAAATCAGGAAAACTCAGCACTGCAACAGCAGCACGGCTAATTGTTCCATCAGCTTCAAAACCCATATCCACTCCAGCGACGTACTGAATAGGTTCTTGCAGTTGATCCTCAGTAATTACTTGATCTCGCAGCTTTTCTTGGATAACTATGGCTTCTTCCAGCGTTGAGGGCCAAGCATAATCTCGATAAAACTTCATATTTAAAATTGGAATTAAACTG
This sequence comes from Nostoc sp. UHCC 0251, assembly GCF_034932245.1. Taxonomy (NCBI): domain Bacteria; kingdom Bacillati; phylum Cyanobacteriota; class Cyanophyceae; order Nostocales; family Nostocaceae; genus Nostoc; species Nostoc sp. UHCC 0251. The sequence goes on along the minus strand of NZ_JAYGHD010000461.1, from coordinate 4,551 downwards.
ATTAATCTTAATCCTGTTAATTTGGCAAGCACAAAAACACTAGTTTTTGATTTCAAGACAGAGAAAATATAAGTTTTGTAAAAGTCCGTGAAAGACTATCTTTATAGTAGACATTTTAGCCCAGTTTAGTTGATATCTTGCATCATAATGTTACTTCAGGCTGTCAAGAGGGAATCCTGAGAATATAAGTTTATTTTCCTAGATTTACTCTTTTACTGGTTATGACACAGCCGAATATTCTGGAACTTGCAAAACAGGGAGATACCCAGGCGATCGCATCTCTCATGAACCGCCACCTACACGCCAAAGGGATCACTGCAAAAGTTGCCTTCAAAGATGCTTGCTTAGAGGTAATCCTAGAATCTGCCCAAGTACTAAATCAGCAAATTTTAGTTGCATTTATCCGCAAAGGTTTAACGGCTTTAGGGGCTGCATCTATTGAAAGCGTTAAAGTTTATGGACAACAAACAGGTAAGAAGTTTCCAGCTTGGAGTAAAGAGTTTAATTTAGGCATACCAGAAGATGAACTAGAAGCAGTAGACAATGAACCGTCTTCCAACAATCCTCAAACCCTAACTATTTGTATTAACTTAAGCGGCGATACTGCACAGGGATTAACAAACCAAGATTTTGAATTTATTGCTAATCAAATCAGCGCTGATATTTTATCCTCTTGTTCTGATGTTTTTATTCAAAAAGTAAGTATTAGCAATGGTAGTTCTGTCATTACAAAAGAACGCTAGTCTTTCATGCATAGGCGCATAAATACAAAAAGACAAAGAGCTTATTTGAGGGTTTCTATCATAATAATGATATGTGAATTTAGATATATTTTTTAAATACATATAATATATAGATTAAATGATTTTAAAAATGCTCTTTTTTTGTGTAAAAGGGGAATCCTAAGATAGACGATGCCCTCTCATTTTTTTTGCGTTTATTAGCTATGAAACAGCCGAATTTTCAGGAAGATACTAAGCAAAAGCTACAAAAGTTTTACTGGCCTTTATGGTTTCCTTATCCTAGCTCTTGGTTAAAAGCATTGATTTTGAATCTATTGTTGAGCACTATTATATTTGTACTCAATAATCCTGGTAAGTTAGGCTACCGTGTCGCATATTTTGTACGCAGTCCAGAATTATTGGCTATATTTACAATACTGTTAATCTTATCTCCAATTCCTATCATTTCTTTGACTCATCACTGCTTCCACTTGCTTATTAGTCGGTTTATGTCGGAAATTCAAGCACCTGAAATAGGTAAAACACAAGGATTATTACCAGGAATAATGAGTTGGTGGGAAGGATTGTATGCTTGGCTTGTAATTGCAATTTCTACACTGATAGCAGCTTTTTTCTCTACAATAGTCCTATCATTATTTAATCTGAGCTACGTCGAATCGGTTGAATACTACAGACAGATGCAAAATATTAATAATAATATAATAGTAATATTTGGGCTGTTCTATATTTCTGCTGGCGCACTAACATATCAAATTGAACATTTGGTAAGACACCGAATAATATCTGCTTATTCTGGCAATAAAAAAACAGATGTAAGCAAATCCAATGCTTATTTAAATACAGATCAAGAACTTAATAGATTGCGTGGGGAAATGGGCGTACACAAAATTAAATTAAATCTTTCATCGATTGATGAAGAAGCTACAATCATCAATAGTCAACGGAAGTATCGTAATTTAAATAAAAATTGGTTGCTTATTCTTTTGATATTTTCAATTACTGTAATAATATACTTTTCTTCAAAATTCAGAGAAATACTTCCCCTAACCTCTAAAATTACAACACAAATACCATCAAAGTCTGTATTAGTTACACCGTCATCAGTGATTGCTGAATCACCGACTGTATTACTTCAAAATGATACATTCAGAGAGGCGGTAAATAAAGCAATGAGTGCTGCCAAACTAACCCAATCAGCAAAATCTCTAGATGATTGGAAGATCGTTACAAGTGAATGGGAAGCTGCGATCGCACTTATGAAAGTCGTGCCATCTTCTAGCCAAAATTATGTAGTAGCTCAACAAAAAATTATAGAATATCAGAAAAATCTCAACTACGCTGAAAAAAATGCCGTCGATAGCAAGTAATACGATCGCACCTCAAAGCTAAACTAGAAAAAGTAGTGCGATCGCTCGACTATATGTATCAAAATAAAACCCTACGAAGACCAAAACATTAACTGCTATTCTTCACAAAGAAGAAGATATGTATGTTGCTGAATGTCCTGAAGTCGGCACAGTTGACCAAGGTGAAACAATTGAAGAAGCTCTTGCTAATCTTAAAGAAGTTACAAGGCTATATCTAGAAGAATGTCCTTTGCTTGACATTGATCCTGATGAAATGGGATGTTCGACGCTAATGAGGATAAATTATCATGCTTAATGGACTCAGGCAACACGCGATCGTCAAACCTGGTGGTGTAGTAGAAATCTTTTCTCCAGAACTTCCAGCAGGTGCAACTGTCGAGGTGATAGTACTTCTGGAGTCACCCGCAAAGCATTATGAAAAGCCTCTAACTAGTTTTATTGGATCTGCTAAAGGTAGTTTTGCCACAACAGAAGAAGTGGATCAGTTTATTCGCCAAGAACGAGATGCATGGGAAATCTATCATTAATTTTGCTTTCTGAGATTAATTCCCCTTAGTTAAAATTTTATAATCAAAGTAATTTCGCCCTTTAAGCCAATCATGACAGAGGAAAAGACGCGGCGTAATTTCCTAATTACCAGCATTGCTGTAACTGGAGGTATTGTGGCAACTAATGCTTTTGGGCAAAATACTACCAACACTGCAACACCGCCAGCAACTATGCCAGAACGGGTGCTGGGACGCACGGAAGTAAAACTCCCTATCTTCGGGTTAGGAGGAGCAGGACAAACGCCGCTATCCTGGGAAGGAAAAGAGGGTGATGCTACGGCAATTATTCAAAGAGCGCTGGAACTTGGCATCCGCTACTTCGATACGGCGGCTAGTTATGGGCCCAGTGAAGATTATTTAGGCAAAATGCTACCACCTCATCGCTCAAAGCTATTTCTAGCAAGCAAGACTGATCAAAGAGATCGAGATGGAGCATGGCGAGAATTGGAGCGATCGCTTAAACGTCTCAATACAGATTATCTCGATTTGTGGCAGTTGCATCGCGTCTCTTTTTCTGAAGAACTCGACATCATTTTTAGTCCATCTGGTGCAATCAAAGCTTTAGAAGAAGCCATACAACAAAAATTGGTACGCTTCGCAGGTATTACTGGACATCATGACCCTCAAGTGATTGCCGAAGGATTACGTCGCTATCCTTTCCACACTACACTGATTCCTGTGAATGCTGCCGACAAACACCACCCACGTCCATTTATCCCGGCAGTTTTACCAGTTGCTCAAGAAAAAAATGTCGGTGTGATTGCGATGAAAGTCCCGGCTTATGGGCGTTTGTTTAAATCAGGTGGGTTGACAGGTATGGAGCAAGCTTTAGGTTACACAATGTCTCAGCCTGGAGTTCATTGTTGTGTAATTGCGGCAGAAACAATCTCACAATTAGAGAATAATGTCAAGATAGCGCGGGCTTTTGTGCCTCTGAAGGAGCAAGAATTAACAGCGATCGCTCAACAGACTGCTAATATTTGGGAAGATAGCACATTCTTCCGTGCTTGGACTTAGTACAACCCGCCATAAAAAATGCCCAAATCAAGCTGCAAACTATCAAATCAAGCCAAATTGTATGGTAGGCGTTGCCCAGCTTCATGTTAAATAGTTGGATCACTTTAAATCAGCATCCTTTTTACGGTATGGTTTTACTCGCTATCATGTAGATACAATTGTATGCCTACCGCACAACAGGCTCTTGCTTGCGTCAGAGTGTGCCAAATGCTCTCAAATGGATATCAACCTATCCATGTATTTCGGTACAACCAAAACACTAAGACCGTGTTTATCCTTGCTGGTGTGACTGAGAGCCTAGAGATTCTAATTTTTTCCGATGGTCAATGGGGGTTTAACGATGACGAAGCCCGACTTTAGCAAAATGTCCCGTCAAGAACTTAGAGCGTATATTTTAGCTCATCGTGAAGATGATGAAGCAATTGAGGCATTAATCAAACGGGGAAGTCCTAATAGTCCGACATATCGATTCCCTGAGACTAATGAGGATTTGAGGGAAATGGAAGAGATACTCAAGAAAAAACTGGGTAGTAGTGGAGAGGCTGTCTAACTAGTTGAAAGGTTTTACGATGGGTTGAGATAATAAAATCTTGCAGATACCCCTCTTTCAAGAAACACTTGACGTAAAGCTTATTTAAAAAGGGTTTGATAAAATGAAGCTTCCTCCTTATCTTGGGATTTGGGGACAAGTTGAAGACCAAAAGCTTGCGCTTTCTTCTGAAGATTTTTGAAGATCAGATCCCGGTATTTTTGCTCATAGTATTCCATACCAGGATCTGAATATCGTCCAGCAGTTGTCCAAATTTGGTAGAACAAACGAGCCAGCTTGTGTGCAGTAGCAGTTATTGCTTTGGGTGCGCCCAAGCGAGAACGTAA
>NZ_JAYGHD010000460.1:0-5967 GCF_034932245.1 Nostoc sp. UHCC 0251 | reverse complement strand
GGGAAAGGTTTTAAATCCCTTACCCTTTCCCCTTTCCCCTTTCCCCAGACCTCACCTAGCATTTTTGGGTTGGCAGACTACTAGATAAGAGTGCGATCGCTACCGTGTAAATCAGGATGCACCGCAAGTGTAATGAATAAACCCGCGTCCTAGCAAAGCTGTCTTGAAAAGTTGTTCTTGGGGGAGACCCCGACGATCAGACTTTTCGCTTTTAAGGAGAGATATTTTTATGGCAACAAAATTTACTGGCGGTTGTTTATGCGGTTCTGTCCGCTACGAATGTTTAGCCGAACCCATTACAATGGGGAATTGCCACTGTCGTGATTGTCAACGGGCCACAGGAGGTGCGTATGCATCTGGACTTCTTGTACCGCAGAGTGCAGTCACCGTCACCGGAGATATTAAATACTATGATGTGATTGGTGATAGCGGAAGCGTTGTTGGTCGAGGCTTTTGCCCAAACTGCGGTTCCCGATTATTTAGCAAGCCTCCCATCCCTGAGCTAATGGGCATTATGGCAGGGAGTCTTGATGACCCAAGCTGGTTCCAGCCTGCGATGGATCTTTACACAGCCAGTGCCCAGCCGTGGGATTACATGAACCCAGACCTGCCAAAGTTCGCTAAGATGCCACCCATGGCCAAAAAAATAGCATGAAGAGAGGGCTGATACAGTAAATTTATTTCTTCCACAACGATAACGCATTCGCTCTGCGTATTCGGACAAGTTTTTTAATATACGGGATGACCAAGTATGGTTACACTACCGACATAGTAATCACTGTTGGTGGAATACCGAGCGATGTATAGAAATGTTAAAAGATTTACTGCTATTTTTTTGTTGGTTTTTCTGTTGATTGTTTCTATCAACTTTGCAGTAATTGCTCAAGATAGTTCAGATGGCCCTTCTGGGAATTTTGCATCGTCTCAGGTATGTTCAGTACCTCCTAGTCTCAAAACTCAACAAGTCATTGCCGACAATGGTCGTAATCAAGTTAAGATGGGCGATCGCATCAGGGTAAGAGTTGAAGGATTATCAGCAGCGACCAGAAATGCAGCAGTTAATGCCACCAATGCATTTGATCCTCGACAATTAGTCTTGTACCTAGATGGCTATGAACTAGAGGATGTCCACGGAGAACCAGTCATCGTCATGATTCCGGGTAAAGATCAAAAGAAAATTGTTGATGATAACTGGTTAGCCTTTCGACTTGAACGTACCGACTCGTCTCAAGCTGCATGGAATGCGTTGCTTGGTAGAGGAAGCAGATACAGTATTAACGTGATCGCGGGAGTAGGCTGTCCCAGAAAACTTGCAATTCCGGTAAGCAATCCCTTATCACCTCCTCAATTAAAAATAGTTCTGTTTTCGTGGCGATTTTGGCTATGTCTGCTTCTACTTGTGGCTGTTGTATTATTATTCATTAGGTATTGCCGAAACACTCTTCGTAGCCCTGGAATAGAAGGGGTTTATTCTAAAAAAGAGGTGATTGCTGGCCAGGAACTGTTGCTCACAGAAAAGGTTAATCTTGAAAACGAATATCGCAAAACCCGAATTGCTCAATTTTTTCTTGGTAGAAAAAAGTTGAACAGAAATCCGTTCAGTCTATCCATATCTCAACTTGCTTTTTGGACATTTCTAATTTTTGGTTCCTATCTGATTATCTACGGTGTAACAGGAGATTATACTAATATTTTGACTGAACAATCACTAATATTATTAGGAATCAATTCTATCACTGCGTTTGGTAGTTCGTTAATTGATGGGCAGGGTAATGAGAAAAAGAGAAAAGGTAGTCAACGTGTTTCTGAAGGTTTTTTCTACGATATATTATCGGATATTAATGGTGTCAACTTTCATCGGTTCCAAACATTTATTTGGACACTTGCGATCGGATTATTCTTTGTTTGGGAAGTCTTTAAAAATCTGGCAATGCCGGAATTTGATGAAACACTTCTAACGCTACAAGGAATCAGTGCCGCAACATATCTTGGGCTGAGAGGGCAAGAGCAACATGGTATGACAAAAGAGCCAGAATCTACATTCACAGAAGATAACTCATTTGAACAACCGCTTCCACCACAACAAGACAATCCACCGGAGAGCGATTCATCGATTCCTGCTGGCTAAATCCTAGAGTTATCTGGCGATCGCACTGGCACTACCTTGTTAATAGAGGCGTTGATTAAATGTAAAGTCACCCTAGAAGGGCGAGGTTTTAAACCCAAATTTTCGATAATTTTAATCAGCTAGATTTGCAATCATACTTTGTATGGTAGTTCACCACGCACTTTCAGATTTCATCGACTGCGATTTTGCTCTCAGCGACTCATTTCCTAATTATTGGTATGAAGGGCATTGTCTCCAAAGTGGCAATCGCCTAAGATTACCCCGTACCTCAATATCCGAAGCGATCGCCTACGGACTAATGCAACAGCTTGCCAACAATGACTATTATTCTCGTGAAGGCAAGATGTATGGAATACTATTGGTTGAACTGGCTAATGGCGAACAAAGGGTACTCAAAGCCTTCTCCGGTCTTTTGAATGGTTGCAGTGTGGTTGAGGGCTGGGTTCCACCAATTCCAGGACGAGACGAGGTTGCTTTAGAGGAAGCCCGGACTTTGGCACAGTTAGACGTGATTAAGCAGGAAATCCTCAACCTGAAGCAACTAACCGAACGCCAGCAGTACAAAACTCTGTTTGATGAATTTGAGCAACAATTGCAAACAATGAGCGATCGCCATCGCCATTGCAAACATCAACGACAAGAAAAACGTCAGCAAATCTGCAATATACTTTCTCCAGAAGCACTTACGATTGCCCTTGAACAACTCGACGAAGAGAGCCGTGAGCAGGGAATTGAGCGACGACAACTTAAACGCCAGCAAAATGCAGTATTACAGCCCCTCCAGCAGTTAATTACGGCGACGGATGCACGAATTAGCGAACTGAAACAACAGCGTAAAGCACTGTCCCGTCAACTCCAAGCTCAGATGCACGCTACCTACAGCCTGACTAATTTTTCTGGGCGATCGCTATCATTACAGCAATTGATGCCAGGAGGCTCACCCACTGGCACAGGAGACTGTTGTGCCCCAAAACTGCTCCATTATGCAGCAACACATAATCTAAAACCATTGGCAATGGCAGAATTTTGGTGGGGTGCATCTTCCGTAAATCAGGATAAAATCCAGGGGGAATTTTATGGAGCATGTGCCGAGCGATGTCAGCCATTAATGGGGTTTTTGCTCTCAGGCTTGAAACCTAAACCCCAAGCCCTCTCCCCTAGCAGGGGAATAAGAAGCCCCTCCCCTGATAGGGAGATCACTTTACCCATTATTTATGAAGACGAATGGCTAATTGCTGTAAACAAACCTCCTGGATTACTTTCGGTGCCTGGGCGTTATAGCGATCGCCAAGATAGTGTCTTGAGTCGCTTACGTCATCTATTACAGGATGGGATGACACTGGCAACTGTGCATCGCCTAGATCAAGAAACTTCTGGGATTTTGTTGTTGGCACGCGATCGCCAAACCCATCGGCAACTCAGCCAGCAGTTTCAGCAACGCCAGGTTCACAAGGTTTATGAAGCCATACTTTCCGGTGCTGTGCCAGTTGACCAGGGTACAATTGAACTACCACTGTGGGGAGATCCTGAAAATCGCCCTTATCAAAAAGTTGATTGGCAGCGCGGTAAACCCAGCTTGACACACTTCCAAGTGATGGCGAGAGACCAAGATTATACCCGCGTAGAATTTACACCGCTAACGGGGCGCACCCATCAATTAAGGGTTCATGCGGCTGATGTCCGAGGACTTGGGGTAACTATTTTAGGCGATCGCCTTTATGGATGCTGTGCAGTTACCAGTCGGTTACATCTGCACGCCAGAGAACTTCGCTTCGAGCATCCGCAGTTAGAAAAAACCCTGCATTTACAAGCAATTACACCTTTTTGACACTCAACGAAAAGGACTTGGGGACAAGGAGAAAGACTTGTTGCAAGTACTCATACCAATTCACCAAAGAATTGATACAAATTTTTTTGCCTCCCCTGCTCCCCTGCTCCCCTGCTCCCCTGCTCCCCTGCCTTCTCTCTAAACATCCTCTTAGCTCTATAAAGGTGGAGCTGGAAGTGGCTTTGCTGCAATTGCAAAAGGTGAGCGTCCCCCCTGTCCCACTTCAAACTGATTCATCATATCGTGGTCTTCGTGAACCGTATTGTGGCAGTGTGACATATATTTACCTGTATTGGGGCTAAACTTGCCAATTACTCGTACAGTCTCGTTTTCCCCAACATAAAAGACATCTTTCCTCCCACGCTCGTAACGGAAAGGTGGTCTACCATTACGGTCAAGCATTTGGCAATCAATTAGGTGAAGGTGGATAGGATGAAACGCACGACCTGATGGGTTAGACAATTTCCAGATTTCAACATCGCCTAATCGAGGATTAGCATCAATTCGCGTCTTATTCCAGGCTTTGCCATTGATCACCCACAGACCATTAGAGCGCTCATACTTAAATTCTCTGGTTCGTACTGCTGAAGATTCTGGGATAGGCTGGATTGTACGTAACCTGGAGGGAATAGAGCTATTATCTGGTTCACGCCGCACAACATCAAAGCGCATAATTTGATTCGTACCGTCGTAATTCGTGTTGTTAGGAAGTCCGAGATTTCGCAGCACTACCTGAGAGCCGACTGGATATTTAGAAAAGTCAATAATAAATTCGTAACGTTCTCCCGGCGCAAACCGGAAATTTTTGACTCTAACTGGTGCGCTCATTAATCCGCTATCAGTGCCAATCATAATGAAATCATCACCGTTGCTTAGAGCAAGATTGTAAGAGCGCGAAGTTGAACCATTCAAAATTCGGAAACGGTACTTATGGGTACTTACCTCCATGCGTGGCCAAGGCGCACCATTAACCAAAATGACATCACCATATTGACTTATTCTACCTTGGTTATCGAAGACTAATTTGCCAGTTTTAGTAAACTGCTTATCTTGGATAAGCAGTGGTACGTCGTATTTACCCTTGGGTAAAGGTAGTCCAAGCTCAAAGTCATCTTGAACAAGGTACATGCCTGCCAAGCCCATATAAACATTACGTGCAGTATTATGAATAGCGTGGTCGTGATACCATAACGTAGCCGCGCGTTTATTCGGATAGATGTAATCTTTGTAGAAACCCGGTGCTGTTAAATCTTCAGCATAGCCATCGTACTGCGGTAACGATGCCATTCCATGCAAGTGAGTAGATGTTGGTGTATCGACACTGTTATTAATAAAGCGAACAATTGATCGTCGCCCTTGACGTTGCTTAATTGTGGGGCCAGGAGCAATACCGTTATAACCCCATATCTGCGTTGTTAGCCCAGGCAAAATATTAACCAGAGCTTTTCTCATCGTAATCTGGTAATAATCTGTGGTTGCATCACTCCGCACTGGTTTAAGTACTGGCGGTATGGGAAGTTTGACAGTAAAACGATTAGGCTGAGGACTACCAGCAGTAGCTGCTTGTCCACGAGATAGGAAGCTGAGAGGAAGCAGCAAAGAACCACCTGTAAGCGCTCCTAGCTTCAGGGCTTCTCGTCTATTTATTTTTATCATGTTAATTTCTTTGTTGGTGTATTGCGAAATTAGCCTGAATGACTCTACCAATCACTAGATTTGAAAAAGTTTGAAATACTAAGATTTACGTACTGTATAAACACATTCTCTTGTGTATTAACGTAAATAGATCGTTTCAGGTTTTTACCAAGCATCTTTTATCAATGTTTTATCAGTTGCATAGTATTTCTTGATTAATGTAAATTTATGTTTGTTTGTTAAACTTACAAATATATGTACAAAAAGTCAATCAGTTATTCAGAGGGTGTAGGGGATAGGGGGTAGGGTGTAGGGAACCCGCGTTTAAAAACGTGAGATTGAAACAATGACGCAATGCAAGTTGCGCTTCGCGTCT
>NZ_JAYGHD010000459.1:0-5973 GCF_034932245.1 Nostoc sp. UHCC 0251 | reverse complement strand
TCCCCTACATATACTTAGATTTTTTCATAAATCAAATACTAGTCCTATATAAGCCCCTACGTTAGTTCCAACCCGCCTTGATAGCCAGTAACAATGCGTCCACCATCCTTGAGAATATGGATTTCTATCTGGTCACTAGCCCAGGTAATCTGGTCTTGGAAAGCTGGGTTCAACACCCGAACCCGTTGATTGCTAGAAGAAACTGGAGAGTCGGGAGAATTAATTGCCAGAGATTGTACAAAAGGCCCATCAATCAGGATATCAAGTTGTTCTAACAATGCTTGGGAAGCTGGCGGTGCAGATTGGGACTGTAGCTGCTTGAGGGTGAAACCACTAAAAGACATTACATTTAATCCAGCAGCTTTTACCTTACGAGCTAAAGACGCTAGTGCAGTTGCTTGCCAAAACGGTTCTCCACCAGAGAACGTTACACCTGTATTGCGGGGATTGCTGAGAATATTCTCGGCAAGGGTATCAACAGCAATCAATTGGTTAGCCTCAAATGACCAAGAGTTAGTATTAAAGCAGCCAGGACACTCACGCAGACAACCTTGTACCCAGATGACTGCACGACAACCAGGGCCATTGACTTCTGACTGATCAACGTAACCCATAATGTTGAGATAGCCAGGGGGAATTTCCATGAGTGCTAGTGATGGGTCAGTTGGCTTAATTTTCATCTCTTTAACTCCTTTTAGCCGTTGCCTCTTAACCGTTAACTATAGCGAATCTCCAGTTAGATAACTGTGGCTAATGACAAATGACTAATGAATAATCTCTGAAAAACTTGATGGGATTTTGAAAAGTCCGCTTTAACTGACTAGACTGAAGTTAATTGCCCAGCTAGCATTGACCGTTCCATAGATAGAATCGATGACTCAACAAACTTCTAGAATTTGTATCCTTGGCGGAGGCTTTGGTGGTCTCTACACAGCCTTGCGCTTAAGTCAGTTACCTTGGGAATCTACGCAAAAACCCGAAATTGTTCTGGTAGATCAAAGCGATCGCTTCCTATTCTCTCCTTTACTTTACGAATTACTCACTGGAGAACTGCAAACCTGGGAAATTGCCCCACCGTTTGAAGAACTTTTACAAGGTACAGGGGTACGTTTTTATCAAGGGGTTGTGTCTGGAATTGACATCGACCAGAAACTGGTAAATCTACATGAAGGGCCAGAAATTTCTTATGATCGCTTAGTACTGGCACTAGGAGGTGAAACACCGTTAGATTTAGTCCCTGGTGCAACATCCTACGCCTATCCATTCCGCACAATCTCTGATGTTTATCGTTTGGAAGAACGCCTGCGATTTTTAGAAGAATCGGATGTTGATAAAATTCGGGTGGCGATTATTGGGGCTGGCTACAGTGGTGTAGAGTTAGCCTGTAAGTTAGCCGATAGACTAGGTGAAAGAGGACGCTTTCGGATCGTTGAAATTGCTGACCAGATTTTGCGAACTTCTCCAGAGTTTAACCGGGAAGCCGCAAAGAAAGCATTAGAATCCCGTGGCGTATTTATTGATTTAGAAACCAAAGTGGAATCAATAGAGCAAAATTCCATCTCCCTAGAGTACAAAAACCAGTTAGACACGATTCCCGTAGATTTGGTAATTTGGACTGTGGGAACTAGGGTTGCGCCTGTAGTGAAGTCTCTTCCCCTCAAGCAAAACCAGCGTGGTCAAATCAGCATTACATCCAATCTGCAAGTCCTCGATCATCCAGAAATTTTTGCTTTGGGAGATTTAGCAGACTGTCATGATATTGAAGGACAGCAAGTCCCCGCTACTGCACAAGCGGCTTTCCAACAAGCTGATTATACTGCTTGGAATATCTGGGCAAGTCTGACTAATCGCCCCCTGCTTCCCTTCCGCTATCAACAGTTAGGAGAAATGATGGCATTAGGAATAGACAACGCCACTCTCACTGGTTTGGGAATTAAACTAGATGGTCGCTTGGCATCCGTTGCTCGTCGGATTGCCTATTTATATAGGTTGCCAACTTTAGACCATCAACTCAAAGTTGGTTTTAATTGGCTAGTCCGTCCGATCATAGAAACACTTTCTAAATAACTTAATGGGCATGGGGCATTGGGCATGGGGCATTGGGCATGGGGCATTGGGCGTTGGTAAAAAACCAAGGCATTTACGATGATTTATTTAATTTCCGCCAATCTACTTAGCAGATGCTAGACTCTACCCACAGAAGCTCTTAACAAGCCAAAATCTAAAATTCAACATTCAAAATTTTCAAACTTTAATGGAACAACCGAAAGTTATTTTTTTAGATGCTGTGGGTACACTCTTTGATGTCAAAGGTAGTGTGGGCAAAGTTTATAGTCAGATAGCCCAGGAATTTGACGTTACAGTTTCAGCCGAAACATTGAATACAGCCTTCATCAAAAGTTTTAAAGCAGCGCCGCCGCCGATATTTCCAGATGCAGAACTGCAAGATATTCCCCAGCGCGAGTTTGATTGGTGGCGGATAATTGCCCTGAACACTTTTGAAAGTGCAGGTGTTCTTAAGGAATTTTCTGATTTTTCGGCTTTTTTTAGCGAACTTTACATCCATTTTGGCACTGCCGAACCGTGGTTTGTCTATCCCGATGTCTTACCAGCTTTAATCAACTGGCGGCGGTTGGGAGTTACCTTGGGGGTGCTATCCAATTTTGATTCTCGGATTTACTCTGTATTGCAAAGTTTGGGATTGAGAGAGTTTTTTACCTCTGTCACCATTTCTACCCAGGTACGTGCAGCTAAACCCGATCCTCAAATTTTTGCCATTGCTTTAGACAAACATAAATGTTCTCCAGAAGCAGCGTGGCATATTGGCGATAGCATTGTAGAAGACTACCATGCAGCTAAAGCAGCCGGACTCAGAGGCGTTTGGATCAACCGTCATTAGATCGCAAACTTTGATAAACCTTCGGAAAAATAGTGGTTTCAGCCCACATAAATCATAAGACTAACAGGGTTTGTTAAGAGCGATGCCTGCGGCGGTAAATGAGCTTTGTCGCAAGCTACGCGCAGCGTCGTTGTAGAGAAGCGCAGACTATTCTAGCGATCGCCTAATCCTCTCCTTTATCTCAGCCCCCAGTTTTTCTAATTCGTCGTCCACATCTTCTTATTCATAATTTTGGAATAGGACTATACCTAGAAAGCCCAAAATCCACTTACGTTTAACCCATTGTTGAAAATTTTTCATAATTATAGAGACAATAAACCTCTCTAAGAGCGATCGCCTGATGAATTCCCCAGCGATCGCCAAACCTATTACTCCAAAAACTCCCCTGCCCCTTGCCCACTCCCCAACTCCCTTATTCCCCTCCTGCCCCAACACTCGTATGATCAACATATCAAGAAAACATAACAGCCAGATTTTTACCGCAAAACATGGGCAGTATTTGGGAAATCGATTTTTACTCCCGTCCGATTTTGGACGATAATCAGAAAAAAATTTGGGAAGTCTTAGTCTGCGAAAGCCCCTTGGATATCAGCACGAAACCAGATTCTTTGTTTCGTTATGCTCAATATTGTCCTAGTACCCAGGTAAATTCGGGTTGGTTGCGGACAGCATTGCAGGAAGCTATTGACCAAGCTGGAAAAGCACCAATTAAAATCCGCTTTTTCCGTCGCCAAATGAACAACATGATTACTAAAGCTTGCCAAGACTTGGGCATTCCCGCCCAGCCTAGCCGCCGTACTTTGGTTCTCAACCAATGGTTAGAACAGCGCATGGAGGAAGTGTATCCTCAAGAGGCAGGGTATCAAGGGGGAACTAATCCCTCAGTCCGCTTGGAGAGACCTTTGCCGCAACGTTTACCAGATGCTTTAGAAGGACAGCAGTGGGTATTTGTTACCTTAGATGCTGCGGATTTTGCAGAAATGCCAGAGTGGGAAATTGGTTTTGGTGAAGCTTTCCCCCTAGAGTTGGCGAAAGTTTCACCAGAAGCCCGTATTCCTGGTATTTTGATTTTCTCACCGAGAGCGTTGCCCTTGGCAGGCTGGATGTCTGGTTTGGAGTTGGCTTTCTTAAGATTTGATACCAGCGAAGAGGCGAGATTGCTTTTAGAAACTGGTGTAACTGAAAGTTGGATTGTGGCAAATATCAAAAAACCTCAAATCTTAGCAGAAGCCAAAGGTTTTGAAGAAGCCAAGCAAAAAGCTAACGGAGTACATTTTATCGGTGTCCAGTCTGATCCCAAAGCAGAAGCTTTTGCTGGTTTTTGGCTGTTGCAAGAGGTTAATCTTTGAAAATGGGGAGTGGGGAGTGGGGAGCAGAGGGAGCAGGGGAGGCAGGGGAGGCAGGGGAGGCAGAGGAAGCAGGGTAAGAAGAATATTGCCCAATGACAAATGACTAGATCCGTTGAGACATGACAATGATTTGGGATAATTAACTGCGTCCATCAGTGTTGCTCTGCGGTTTCAAATCGTAACTATAAGAAAACGCTGATGATTTTTGGATGGTTATCTGCGTTCATCAGCGGAAAGTCTGATCGTCGGCTTTTGACGATCGCACTTTCAACAGACAGCGTTGATATGCGGTTCAAAATCCACAATTCACTAAGGGTCATGGGTTCTGAAAATTTGTCACAAGATACACTAGCCGAACAGTTGCTGGAACTAGCTATAAAATCTGGAGCAGAAGCTGCTGAGGTGTATCAGTCGCGATCGCTTTCTCGTCCAGTGTTTTTTGAGGCAAACCGGCTCAAACAGATAGAAACCAACCAATCTGAAGGTACAGCATTACGGCTTTGGCGAAACGGGCGTCCGGGACTCACGGTGGCTTACGGTTCTGTTCTAGCCGAAGTAATGGTGGAAAAAGCTCTGGCACTAAGTCAACTGAATCAACCGGAAACAGTAGAATTAGGCTCTAATTTTCAGCCTTACTACCCAGATTTAGGGGAAAGTGTGCCGATAGAGATTTTGGTAGATTGGGGCAAAGAAGCGATCGCACTCATCCGCGATGCCTATCCCGATGTTGTTTGTAATGGTGACTGGGAATGTGATGTTGAAACCACTAGAATAGTCAACAGTAAAGGTTTAGATTGTTACTACACCGATACTACCCTCAACTGCTATATATCAGCTGAATGGGTGCGTGGTGATGATTTTTTAAGTGTTTCCGATGGTCAAACCAAACGGGGCGAACTCCACCCTGAAATATTAGCTAACCAAATTTTACAACGGTTAATTTGGGCTAGAGAAAATGTCTCATCTCCTAATGGTCGCGTCCCGGTTTTGTTCACTTCTAAAGCAGCTGATATGCTTTGGGGTACTGTGCAAGAAGCTTTGAATGGCAAGCGAGTCTTAGAAGTAGCTTCCCCTTGGGCAGAACGTCTGGGGAACCCAGTAATAGCACCCAGTCTCACCCTCTACCAAGACCCGGAAGCCGGTCCTTACAGTTGTCCTTTTGATGATGAAGGCACTCCCACTAAGTCTTTGGTATTTATCCAAAACGGGACTTTACAGCATTTTTATGGCGATCACACTACCGGACGCCAACTGGGTACTGGCACCACTGGAAATGGTTTTCGCCCTGGTTTAGGTAGCTATCCCACCCCTGGTTTATTTAATTTTCTGATCCAGCCAGGTTCGGCATCACTACCAGATTTAATTCAAGAACTGGATGATGGCATAATTGTGGATCAAATGCTAGGTGGTGGCGGTAGTATTTCTGGAGATTTTTCAATCAACGTTGATTTAGGCTACCGCGTCCAAAATGGCCACGTAATTGGGCGCGTTAAGGATACGATGGTTGCAGGTAATGTCTACACAGCCCTGAAGCAATTGGTTACACTGGGTAATGATGCTGATTGGAATGGCTCTTGTTATACCCCGTCTCTGATAGTAGAAGGGTTATCTACGACGGGGAGAAGTAATTAAGGGGCAGGGGGAGCAGGGGAGGCAGAGGGAGCAGGGGAAGCAGAGGAAGAAGAATCTATAACCAATGCCCAATGCCCAATGCCCAATGCCCAA
>NZ_JAYGHD010000458.1:0-6062 GCF_034932245.1 Nostoc sp. UHCC 0251 | reverse complement strand
CTAACACACCCTACAAATATTTAGATTTTTCAGAAATCAAATATGATTCCTATATGTGTAAATGATTGTAGTTGGGATAAGGGAATAGGCAATAGGGTTTTAGCTTACTTCATTTTTCTGCATATAGTTTAAATTTATTGTGCCAACTTACTTAAATTATTTTAATATGTAAACGGGGTACGGTTATAAATCTCTATGAAAAATTGAAATTAACCCTCATCCCATAAACTTTCTAACTGACGCCGCCAAGCAGCTATAACTTTTTCTCGCTCCTCTGAGGTTTGATTTATTTCACCCATCAATCCTTCTGCGTAAAAGCGTTCTAAGTTTTGCATGGTAGCTTGCAGAGATTGTCCTTGCTGTTTTGCTGCTTGGATAATTTGTCGGATACGGCTTTCAATTAGCCGATTAAAGACATTATCTAATCTAGCTTGATGGAGAGATACAAGTCGATTAATTGCATTGGATAAATCTGCACTGACTAAAGTGCCACTGTTATGTTGAAATACTCCCCAAATTACCCCTTGATACAAAGCGTAACGTACTTCTTGAGTCTCATCAAAGTTGGCTTCTAGGAACTGTCCTAAAAATGCTTGGGCTTCTTGGATAGGCACAATAGGCAGTAAAACTCGTAGCCAATCACTATCTTCGGAAAGCAACACCAACAGCCGAAAGTTAGAAGTGTCTACTTGCCACGAGCCAGGAGCAACTGTAGCAACAGCCGATGTGCCAAATAATTTTGTTAGCGTACTAGCAATTTCTTCAGGTGTCATAAGCCTTTATTTGCATATAGTCTCTAGATTAGCGCAGAGGTGCATCAGCTTATTCACTAAAACTCTGTGCTGCTTACTAGACATCTCCAGAAATTAAATATGCGTTACCCAGAACCCTTGTAGAGACGTAGCAGTGCTACGTCTCTACATTCTTTTTCGGAGATGTCTACTGGACTTTAGTTAGACACGCAATGGGGGCGCACAGCTAACTGTACGCCCCCATAAATGAATGTATTCCACTAAATTGAAATATGTGATTTAAATGATTGAATTGCTCAAAAACACAATGCCGATCGCACAGAAGGCGAAGCCAGCAATGCTAATTTTCCAGGGTAAAATTCGGTTGATTTCTCCCATACCCATTGCACTACCAATTTTTCTGGCACTCATGACAACCGTAAACAGAGTTAAGGTAATGCCTAATATATAGGCAATTAATGGCATTGTTCCTGCCCCAATAATAGATTCAGCATCAGCGTAACCCTGAAATAAACCAGCACTGACACCCACTAGAGCAATTACTATAAAGTTTGGTTGATTTGGCATCATCAGCATAGTGCCAAAAACGATGGTAGAAATGGCAATGGCTATTTCTGTGCCTGGTATATTTAGCTGGAATAAGTGAATTACAATCCCCAAAACTGATGCTAAAACAAAAGATACAGCGATCGCAGCGCCACGAACAAACGCAGATGAGAGTAAGCCAATAGCAACAATACCAACTAAACAATCCAAGCCAATTACTGGATCTGCCAGTCCCCAGAGAAAGCCTTCCCAAGGGTTAGAGATGGCATGATTGGCTGGTGTTCCACTCAATGAACTCAGTAAGCTAATTAAAATTAGAATTGCGATCGCTCCAATATGGCGATGCATTAAATTTAAGGTGGGAAACTCTCCCCAAGCCTGGGATTGTGATAATTGAGTTTTGAACATTACTATCTGCCAAATTAGTTTTTTCGGTAATTTATACTACCCACCTATCCCAAAAAACTAACGTGGTTAAATATTGATATTTAGTGAGTTTTATGCCGTTTGGCCGTTTGTGGCGATCGCTATTGTACCGTCAAGACTATTGCCGTTGATTTTGATTAGACCAAATTGGCAGTTTATTGACTTTTTCGAGTGTTAACTCTACATAAGTTGTTTGGCTTTCTCCGATTGTTGTTGTACCAAAATAACCTTGAGATCCACTATGAGCATGAGGGCCTGTTTCCATAACTGTATAACGTCCTTGAAGACGAGCTTGATTGAAAGGTGAACCTACTGTAATTGGCCAGCGTGAAGCAAATACAATCTGGCTAATATCTTCAATCCAGTCTCGACTACCTACGAGTTGGTACACATGGTCAACTTTATCAAAGCCTGTTTCGCCATCAAAATCACCACCTATTGAAACAACAATTAATTGAGCATTTAGCCACTGTTCGAGATCAGAAACCGCACCAAGAGCAACTTGCACTCCGCCACTGGTTCCAACTAAAATCACTTTCAGCCCTTGTTTAGGACGTTTGGATAAAGGGTATACGGCATTCATGCGATCGATGATCGCATTTGCAATTCCCAAGTTATAAATATATCCATAACGGTCATCGGCAGAAATAGCAAACCGCCAGAGATTACGGATTTTAATTAAAATATCTGTATTAGAGAACCAACCATCTGCTTTTTCGGCTGCACTCCATAGAGGTGCTAATAAGCGTTGCCCTCCTAAACTTTCGTTAGCAGCGGAGTAAGGAAAAACATCCCGTACTGTTACACAATTACGATGAATTTGCTCTAATTTATTTAAAAAAAATTCTTCACCTGGAGTTAATTGGTTGGCAGAAAAATCTCCTACTCCTGGTAAAAAAACTATATAGCAATCAATATTTTCCGATTTGCCCACTTCCAGCGAACGGTTATCTCTGGGTAACTTTTTCGTTGGATCTTTCTTAATCCCCAAGCTTTCAGAACTTTGACTCAACCACCATATTAATGTTCCCACAGGGGCAAAAGTTCCCCAGGCAAGAAGTATTATCCCTGCTAATACCAACAGTCTTAATGTTCCACTTTGCAACCATAGCAGTATTTGTCCGCCAATTCTACGCATTTGAGATTATTGTTTTATATAGATAAATAAATTGAAGAAGGCAGGAGGCAGAGGGCAGATCGCGCAGCGTGTCGTAGACAAGGCAGATCGCGCTTCGCGTCTCCCCTTGGGAGAAGGTTCAATGTTTTGTAGGGGATTCAACACCGTACTTAATTGGGGCCACAAAACAAGAAAATTTGGTGGGGGTCTTAAACCCCTACTCCCTCCGGTCGTGGCAGAGGACAGAAAACAGTATTCCTTCTGCCTCCTGCCTCCTGCCTTCTGCCTTTCTTGATAATCTTAAGCTTAAAGCTTTGATTTTTAATTGCTTATTTTATAAAATTCTGTTTTTTGTAATTTGTCATCCCTCATTAGTTAGAAAAAATGAGTAGTAATAATAAAAAATCAAAGCAAAGTTTGTGTCATACACTTCGGTATGCTCTCGCTTTGAATGGCGACTTCTATGAAAATGCTCGCAATACACAGCGAAACCAGAGGTTAGCTCTAAGTATTGTAATTCTGGCTGCTATTTCTCATGCCATAGGTAGTGGCGTAATTTTATTAATAAATCGAGCTACGGTTTTTGTACTTTTGGCGGGTCTTTTGATTGATGCGATCGCTATTGTTGCAGGATACTATTTTTGGACATTCACAATTTTGAAGATTGGGCAATGGCTCAAACCCATCGATCCTACTTACGGTGACTTACTTATTCCGATAGGCTTTGCCTATGCACCGCAAGTACTGAATTTTTTAACTCTCATTCCCTTACTAGGACGACCAATTGAGCTTATATTGGCGTTGTGGAGTTTATTAGCGGTAATTGTCGCAGTCCGCCAAGGGTTGGATATTACTACTCGACGAGCAACATTTATTTGTTTAGTAGGCTGGCCTTTAATTCAAATTGCGATCGGTTTTGTACAAGTTTTGGAGCAACAATTAGTAAGATGGACAAGCTGAGAGGTATCTTACATCCTTTTGGCTTCTCCACTAGCTCTTAGAAAGGAATGTCCTAAGCGAAGAAAGTTGTATCTGGAAGACTTAAATTTAGATGACTAATTTCTGACAGTGTACTCAACCAAATTTTGAATTATTTGGGCATCTGTTTCACTTAAACTTTCCAATTCAAGTCTATTGCCCTCTTCTGGGGTATTAAATTGACTACTGTATATACGACAACTCAACCCTACCAAACTTCCTTGGTAAAATGTTTTGTAAAATACACATGCTGCTAAATATGAGCCAATAGGGCTAGGGTGGCTTTGATCGGGATTATAAAGGTTCAATTTCGGATTTGCTTCTTGAACTTTTTGCCAAGCTATTCCAACAGGTGCAACTTTGGCTTGCAGTTCTCTAGCAATTGTCATATATGAATCGGTCAATATCTGTTGCGTTTCTGGTTGATTTTGCTTTGCCCAAGTCAAGTAGAAAACTGTTTGAGAATTCACTCGCTTGATTTCGGCATCAAACAGACTGGCGTACTTGTACATTTCCTTGGGATTGGTAATCGGTAAGGTACTTTGCTCTTGGAGTACTACGTAGTCCCATTGTTTAGCTTTTAATAACCTGAGTGCCTTACCACGTTTCCAATGGCTTTTGAGGGTAGCTCCGCCAACCACAACCATTTCAGTTTCGAGCCTTTTAGTTTCTTTTGCCGACTCAGCCAACTGTTGTATCAACCAAGGAAGATCATTGACATAGATATAGCTGTTGCCAATAAATAAAACTCTGATTGCTTGTTTCACGTATTAACGGGTAGACCACATTAGCATCACACAGAGTTTATCATGCGAATCGGAATCTGGATAATAAACTCTGTGCCTTGAAGTGGTTCAGAAACACACTTGATTTGACCACGATGCTTGTTGATAATTTGGTAGCTAATCGACATCCCTAGACCTGTACCTGAACCAATAGGTTTAGTTGTAAAAAATGGGTCAAAAATTTTTTGCTTTATTTCTTCTGTCATACCACAGCCATTATCAGCAATCCTAATTATCACTTGATTTTTGTCTAAAACCTCAGTGCAAATGCGAATCTGAGGATTGTTAGTTGTCAGTTGTTGGTTGCCAGTTATTTTTATATTGGCCACCAACAACTGACAACCAATTATTGATTCTTTCAACGTATCAATAGAATTATTCAGGATATTCATAAATACTTGATTGAGTTGTCCAGGATAGCACTCAACCTTAGGTAAGTTACCATATTCTTTTATGATTTCAATATTTGGATGATTTCCTTCGGTTTCTAAGCGACTTTGCAAAATTAAGAGAGTGCTATCAAGACCTTCGTGGATATCAACTTCTTTTTTTTCCGCTTCATCTAGCCGTGAAAAGTTACGCAAGGATAAGACTAGCTTGGAGATGCGCTCGGCTCCTGTTTTCATGGAAGACAAGATTTTCGGTAGGTCTTTTTTAATGAAATCAAGGTCAATTTCTTCAATATAAGATTGAATTTCTAATACTAAATGACAATCGCTTTTCTGATAAAGCGTCATCAAATTGAGTAAATCTCTAATATATTCATTGATAATAAAGATATTACCATCAATAAAACTCACAGGATTATTAATTTCATGGGCAATACCCGCAACTAATTGCCCCAATGAAGACATTTTTTCAGTTTGAATTAGTTGAGCTTGCGTATTTTCAAGTTCCTTTAAGGTCAGTTTCAGTTGGCAGTTAGCTGCTTTTAGTTGTGCCGGACTTGGCAAAGCCAGAGCCTGGGGAATGATTGGTAACAGTGCGATCGCTGTATATAGTGAGATAATAGCCGTAATAAGTTTGATCAAAGTGGACAGCCAATAAGTTGGATGCCAAAGTGTCCATACATCCATCACATGGGTTGTACCACAAGAGACAATAAAAGCTCCAAATAATAAAAGTATCCATTTAAAAGGGAAATCTTTCCGCTTGTGGACAAAGTAAATAAGGATGATGGGAATAGAATAATACACCAAAGCAATCAAAGAATCTGAGATAATGTTTAACCACACTAAACTCGGCTTCCAAAGGTAACAATGTCCATGTGGAATAAATGAGCTATCAGTCAAAAAGTTTTGCAAAAACTCCAGCATGTATTAACAAACGAGGTAATTTGTCAAGTATTAAATGACAAATTATACACGCTACATAAAAAATTGTCCTTAATGTTAAATGTTGTACTAGTAGTCTGCCAACCCAAAAATGCTAAGTGAGGACTGGGGAAAGGAGAAAGGG
>NZ_JAYGHD010000457.1:0-6077 GCF_034932245.1 Nostoc sp. UHCC 0251 | reverse complement strand
TAGAGTCTAATAATTTAGATACTGTCACCTTTTCTTTATTTTTCAGCAAGCCCTACTTACAAACTTGGAATTGTCAAGATATTCCGGGTGGATACAGTTTCCACCAGCTTATATGTCAAGAGGTAGTTAATGAGGAGAAAAAAAAGTGACTATTTTTACCTCTTACTATGCAGGAGAAATCAGAGGTGAAGCCGTCTCTATCTCTCTATATCCTCCAAAAGGCTTTCAAGGCAAGCATTTACCTTTATTTGCTCCAACGCCAGAGCTACTGAAATGGTGGAAGTCTTCAGCGTCAGATACTAATGCTGAACAAGAATACACCCGCCAATTCCACGAAATTTTGCTTTGTAGGCAGCAGCTGATTAATATTTGGGTTGCAAAACAGCAGCAAAACTCACATGACATGACATTGTGCTGCTACGAAAAAACTGGCGATTTCTGCCATCGGCATCAAGTTGGACGTGAAGTTATCCAACGATATCTGCCTAATCTTTGGGGTGGGGAAGTTGGGTTAGGAACTGTTACTAAGGAGAAAATGTCCACAAATTGTGGGCAAAAAATCATACTCCCAGCCACATACCCACCCCAAGTATTGAGTCTGATCAAGAAATGTCATGAGTTGGGGTATCCTGTAAAGTGCGATCGCTTAGAGTGCGGATACTACCAAATTACCCTCAATGGAGAAGACTTAGGTGTGTGGTCAGAGTTGGGTGTGCTTGCTGTATTGTCCGGGTTGCAGGAGAAGTTTTACCGTGAGCGCCTAATTCCGTCAGTGGCTATGGCTGCAAAAACCAAGGTTAAGAATAATCAGCAAGATATCAAGATGCCTTCGTGGGTTTTGGCTAGTGATACTCAGTCGGAAGTTTCAGCCCTAGTGGATCAGCCAGCAACAGAAGAGTTAAAGCCATCCCGCGCAGAAACACGTATTGTTGAGCAGATGAGTCTGCTTTGACTATTGTTGCGCGGTCTGGATCGCATCTGGTGTTGATTGAAAAACTGAATTTGGTAGGGATTTTTAGAAAAAGCTCAGGTTTCAAGTATTTGCTCTCGTGTTGAAGTGACGATCCGGCTTTGCAGATTGTGATCAAGAAATTGCTGGTCAGGTTTCCCTAATGGAGGGTAGCAGTTATAGATGGGAAATTACTTGAGTGCAATGAGTAAAAATTGCTGGACACATTGTAGCCATTGCCTCACTTTGATAAAAATTCCTTGTATACAGCGCTTCCTGGCTATTATGCAGCAATACAGTTTTTCTCCTTGCCCTCTCCTATCAAAGCTTTCAGATTTGGGGATGTACTTCATAGCTGCCGTAAGTGCTGTATTTTGAGTTAATTGAGTTTCAATAATTGAAAAGCAGTGGCTTCAATATAAAATATGGTGTTTAACCCTGTGTTTTCCTTTACCTATGCCGATCTTGACAGCAGAAATCCTCTGCTTAGAAGCTGAAATATTTTCATTAGCCGAGTCTCAGCATCCAGAACCTCTGCTGTATGGTGTTACTGATGGAAAAGCTGTCGGAACTTACCTGGAACAGAAATTTCGACTTTACTTAAAAGCTAAGTACGATTTCATACAAGGAAACTCTGCAAGTGGTATTGATTTTCCGGGGTTGCTTATAGATATGAAGGTAACAAGTATTAGACAACCACAATCATCATGCCCATTCAAATCTGCGCGTCAAAAAATTTTTGGGCTTGGCTATTCGTTGCTTATCTTTGTCTACGATAAGGCAGATAATAGTATAAACCGCACGGCAACTCTGAATATTTTGCATACGATTTACGTAAGCGCTGAAAGAACAGCAGATTTCCAGATGACACGTGGAATTTCTAATATTTTAGAAAACGAAGGTAATAAAGATGACCTAATTTCTTTTATGCTCGACCGCAATTTGCCTGTTGACGAACTTGAAGCAAGTAACATCGCGGATGAAATATTGATCAATCCACCTTTACAGGGATTTTTAACTATTTCCAATGCTTTGCAATGGCGGCTTCAGTATGGGAGAGTGATAGAACGTGCTGGTCAAGAAAAAGGTATAATTACCGTTTATAGAGCTAATCCCTGATGCGTATTGTTCAGAAACTTAAAATAGAATACGGTGATTTTCAAACGCCGATAGAATTAGCCGATCAGGTATGTAAAAAGCTAGTAGAGCTTGGTGTTAAGCCAGATATTATAATTGAGCCTACCTGTGGAATAGGAAATTTTGTTGAAGCTGCCTCATCTTGTTTTGAATCAGCAAAAAAAATTGTAGGAATTGAATTGAGCCTTGATTATTTTAGACAGATTCTAGAAGAAGAAAAGTTTTTACATGACCAAAGAATTGAAATTAAATGTGAAGATTTTTTTCAAGTAGATTGGTTATCACTAATAGGTGAATCAAATGAAGAAATATTAGTGCTTGGTAATTTACCTTGGGTAACAAACTCACAGCAGGGTAGTATTGGGGGCGTAAATTTGCCCAAAAAGAGCAATTTTCAAAATCATACTGGTTTAGATGCAATTACGGGAAAAAGTAATTTTGATATATCAGAATGGATGCTCATACAGTTTGTACAATACTTACAGAAGCATAATAGTTATCTAGCGGTGCTTTGTAAAACTTCGGTTTCTAGAAAAATATTAAATTATATCTATTCTGAAAAGCTAAATCTTGCTTACTGTGCAGTTTACAAGATAGATTCTAAAAAATATTTTGATGCTGCTGTTGAAGCTTGCTTATTTTTCTGCAAATTTGATTCAAACTCACAGAAGTATTATTGTGATGTATTTAATAGTCTTGAAAGCTTAGTTTGCTCTCGTATAGGCTATTCAAATAATATTCTTGTTAGGGATTTAATTACATTTAAACAAGTAGAAGACTTATATAATAAACAATCAAAAACAAAATGGCGTTCTGGTATTAAGCATGATTGCGCTAGCGTAATGGAATTTCGCAAAAATAATGACTATTTTATAAACGGGTTAGGAGAATCTTATGAACTCGAAGAAACTTATATTTTCCCTTTAATCAAAGGTTCTTCCGTTGCCCAAAATAAAACAAAAGCGACTGATCGATATATGTTAGTTACTCAAAGTCTCGTTGGCGAGTCTACTGAATCTATAAAATATTTAGCGCCTAAAACATGGGCATATTTAGAAAAGCACGAAAGTCTTTTAAATAGTAGAAAAAGTAAAATTTATCAAAATAGCCCTAAATTCTCTATTTTTGGTGTTGGTTCATATACTTTTGCACCTTGGAAAATAGCAATATGTGGACTTTACAAAAAATTAAGTTTTAGGTTAGTCGGTCAAATAAATCAAAAGCCTGTTGTTTTTGATGATACTGTTTATTTTCTCAGCTTTTTTGATGAGGAAAGTGCATACGAATCATATCAACTTCTAACTTCTTCATTAGCGAAAGATTTTTATTCATCTCTAATATTTTGGGATGAAAAACGTCCAATTAAATCTAGTATTTTAAATAGTTTAAACTTGGCAGCTTTAGCAAAGCTAGTACTTTAATGTGCTGTTTAGCAATACAATTATTGGTTTTCATAAAGGCACTTGTCCCGCCGCGCTACCTGCCGAAATTGAAAAACCTTTAACTTCAGCGATCGCTAATCAAACACAGAGGCAAGTAGAAGCAGGTAATTCCGCTTCGTTGTTGGCTGAAAATTCAGTTTCGGGTGTAGAAGTCAAAGCCGTTGATGAGGGTGAAGGTTCCACCGCGTCCGTGCCAAATCCCGAAAAGTGGTCGCATGAGGCGATTGTAACGAGGTCAAATGTGCGACCTGTAAGAAGGGAAAAACTGAATCGAGCGGCGAATTCAGGGGAGAATCCGGGGTTTGAGTTCTTGCAGGGTTGCTGGAATGATGACCCGGCTTTGCAAATTGTGATCAAGAAATTGCTGGCGAAGTGTCCGCAGTGGGGGATTGCGATTGTGGATGGGGTGTTGGTGGATTGGGAGAGGTAGTGAGTCTGTACAGCAGTCTATAAACTAAACTATTCATATTGTCATTTACGTATTGTAATGTCTCGTCCAAAACGTAACTTGCAATCTGGATTTTGCTACCACATTACAACCCGCTGCAATAATCGAGAATTTCGTCTCACGCGGTTGGAATGCCGTGAAGTCTTTCTTTATGCCATTAAGAAAGCACAGGAGAAATATAAGTTTAAGCTCTATGCTTTATGTATAATGTCGAACCACGTACATTACCTACTTGAACCCCAACAGCCTGAAGACCTTCCCAAAATCATGCACTGGCTCAACTGGTATACGGCTATGTGCTTCAATCGAATGTTAAACCGCACAGGTCACTTTTGGGAGAAGCGATATCACAGCATGGGTTTTGCTAATACCGACCAGCGACGGGCTTTAAATACCCTGCGATATATTCACGCGAACCCCAAAGCGGCCGGGATGCAGCAGGGTTATTTCTACGACTTCAGCAACTATGGCACTCATGACCGTTTGAGCAATGATGGCATTAAGCAATGGCATCCGGCGTTTTTACGGCTGGGTCGAACTTTGGAAGAGTGTGCGGCTAAATATCGCAGGTTTTGCCAAAAATATCGACCACAAGCTAAACCAGAAAAACGAAATCACTGGGGTAGCAATTTTTTACCATCAGTAATGAAGGGTGGGAAGGCAAAAAAGCCATCACCAGGGCAGATGAGTTTACCTTGGGACAAGCAGCGAGTAACCGAGAGTACGGAGGTGCATGAGGTAGCAACAAAATTTATTCAGGCGAATTGTTATTACTCCCCAGTGCCAGGTATCGGAATTCGGGAAGGTTTATCCTACCGTAAATCTGGACTTGGTAATAAATCTTTATAAATGTCTGAAAGCCTTAGATGTTACATTTTACCAGTCTCCGCGCGAGAGAAGAGACCCGTCTATGAAAATCCCCGTACACGTTCTCCCGGGCCTTGGGACTGAGTTGTTTCGTTTTGTGAGGCATACTGCCAACTGTATAAATAAATACTGGTAAAGATGAAGACGACGACGTTGTTCTTGATGCTTCTGGCACTTCTGGCACTGTCTCCTCTAACACATCTTTCAGTATTGCATTATAGCTTTGATTCCAGCCTACTTGTTCAGTAAACTTTTCCCAAACATCATCGTTATAGCTGTCCGTCCCGCCGAGACTTTGGAAAATCGCTGCTTGGATGCTAATGCCAAATTTATTGTTACTATTTTGAAGCCAGAGGCTATTGATTTCCCTAAGAGTTTCACAAGGGAAACTCTTCAGCAGTTCGACCACATTTTTATATTTTTCTTTAACCATGACTTGGCAAAAAATCCAAGCAGTTTCTTCATCTGCCTCTTTCCACTGTTTCTGCTGAAGATAGTTTTCCAACTGAGTGCATAGTCCATCTTTTACCAAATCATCAGCAACTTTCCTCAACTCTCTTTCAAAAGCTTTATCGGCTTCTAAGTTATGTTGAACTGCCAACATCTGGGAGAAGCCTTGCCTAAATCGTTCAGGATTTTCTTTGTTGGCGAATTTTAAGCGAAAGATTTCTTGCCATTTTTCTTCGCTTTCATTCTCTTTGTTACCCCACAATTCATGTAATTTTTCATGAGCTTTTTGGTAGAGAGAATATACTTCTGGTGCTTTAGGGAGGCGGATAGTGGGGATGATGTGGGGAAGAATGCGTGAAACTCGATAAAGCCGTTTGGATTCGTCTGGTTCGGGGCTGACTTCTATCAGTCCCAGTTTTAGCCCTGTTTGTAATTGCTGTTGATAATTAGGAAGCTCATCACAAGCCGCTTCTAAAGCTACCATTGGAACACGAATATCATAAACTAAGCAATAGCTAAGAATCTTTTGTAGTGGCTCATCAATTAGCTGATATAGCTCCTCCCAAATGATTTGAGCTTTCCATAATTCAGGGCTTTGTTCTAGTTTTGTTAATCTCGTTTCTACATCTATATTGCTTAATTCATCATTGAGGAATTCCAACAATCGAGGATTTCCATCTGCTAATTTTAACGCTCGTTCCCGTAAATTATCAGGTATTCTACCAGAGCTAAAATTTTCTAAGCGACTAAGTTTTTTAGCTAACTCAGCTTTTTTAAATGGTTC
>NZ_JAYGHD010000456.1:0-6096 GCF_034932245.1 Nostoc sp. UHCC 0251 | reverse complement strand
AAAACTGGTTAGCTGATGAAAGTAGTTCCAGATTTGTCGAACCAAAGCCGTATGTGCTTAACCATTTTGGAGCGATTCATAGTTACTTATTAAGAAGTTAGTGTTTCCCAAACACTAAGCCATTAGAAAAACCCTCCCCACCAGTCGGTGGTTTTTTTATTATTAGTATTATCAGTACCGGAATTCAATCGGAACTCAACCGGAACTCAATCGGAACTCAGTCGGAACTCAGTCGGAACTCTAGGAGCCGAAACCATTGCTAATTCAGGGAAGCTGTGTAGTTGAAGAATTGTTAACACGAGAAGAAGCAGCCAGACAATTGGAGCCATCAGTTGGAATTAGACAGTTCCAAAAGTATTTAGACTTAGCTTCTTTGTACCTGCCAGAATTTGAGGATTTTCGGGACGAAGATAACGGAGGGCTAAACGGACGAGCAAAGTTGACAAACTGGCACTTACCTGTACTTCAAAGAATTAGAAGTTACGTTTTAGCCAAAGGTTCTTTAAAGAAGGTAGCTATTGAATTAAAAAATCACCCCGAAAAGTTTTTAGGAGCCTAAATCATGATTGTTAAAGAATTCGCACAAGCTCTCAAAAAAGTACCTGGAAAAGTAGTTGATGAGCTACGCCGTCAATATCCAGAGCAAAAATGGACGGTCGATTCACTAGTTCCAGAGGAGATTTTAGCTAGATTCCAAGATATTACCAATAGTGAGAGATTACAGCCTCAACAATCACCTGTAGCAGATATACCCGAAGCCACAATCACTAAAGCTGATGAGGCAATTCAACAAGCCTCATACAAGTTAACTGCGGCTGATAAAGAGACTATTTCTGGTGCTATAGCCGTTCAAAATGAGCAATCTAAGATTTTGGGTGCATCAACTGGTGTCACAGGAGCTTTGTTGTTCATGGAATCCTTGATTGGAGCTAAGGGGACGGTATTGGATGCCTTTGCCGAGCAATCGATGTTGGAAGTCGATAACCAGATTACCGAGATAGATCAGAGTTTGATTAATTTGGCAGAAGAAGCCTCAACAAGGCTGGGGAAGTCGATCCGAAAAAAAGAACAACTCAAAGTACGACTCAATTCCTTACGGGAGAGAGTCAGTTCAATGGGGACACAGATCCGATTTTAGAAGCTTATAAAACAGTGGCGGCATTGTTACAAATCCAAAATGAAACTGTTGCTACTGTTGCCGAAATCCGACTGCTTCAAGAGCTATTAACTCATCAAAAGAAAAATCAAGACATGGATATTCTCAGTACGGGATTGTTTGCTACTTCAGTTATTGGCGCTTTAGGTGGTAGTGCATATATCGTTAGTAGCGTTGTCGCTACTGGATTAATTGGTAGCGGGATATTCATTCCCTTGGCATTACTTGTTGGTGCAGGATTGACATTTCTGGGACGGGCATCAAAGTAACAGTGATGGCCGGGAGTGTTTCATAAAGCTGTTTCACAGAACTGTTTCATGAAACAGTTTCAACGGTTTCATCAGTGTTTCAGGTCGTGAAACAGCATGAAACAGCATTCCCCCGGCGTGAAACATGAAACGTGAAACATGAAACAACAGCCCATTCCTTGCTCGAAAGCCTTTATGGGCGGGATTGTTTCACGAAGCTGTTTCACAGCACTGTTTCACGAAACTGTTTCAACGGTTTCATCAATGTTTCAGCGTCATGAAACATGAAACGCCTCATTTTATGTGTGAAACATGGGAAAAATTTGTAGTAAGAACGCGCTCTAACACAGTAGTCTCATGTATAAGAAACAACTGTACTTAGCTTTGGCTGGTGTTGGCATTTGCATATTGCCTGTAATCATCCCCTTAGTACCCAAGTTGGGGGCTTATGCAGAGCTTCAACGGCTAAAAGCCACAGAAGAATTAGAACGTTCCCGCATAGAAGAACGAGCTAAAACCAGTGATGCTCTATATGAGGCCGGAGTCATGCCCACAAGTCGCAAGTTGAGAATTACCAATTACTTTGACAACAGTAAACGCAATCCCAGACCAGACACAACCTTTTATCAAGATGATGAGATTGTTGATGTTTTTGACGCAACAGGTAGGTGTATTGGGCGGATTGAAGAAGGAATTTGGAAGTGGAAGCACAAAAATAAAGGGATTTGTAAAAGCGTTCAAAATATCAAACAAAGTAGGAGAAATTAATGGCTAATAGTGCAGAAAGTAACAGCACTGGTAACAGCGATAGTAAACCCAAAGATAAGAAGCGATCGCTTGGTGAAATCATCGATTTTTGTGCCAAGGCTGTAGTGATGATTGTCGGCTTACCTATTAGGGCAGCCGCCGCGATTGTTAATCAGTTTGTTGCTAATGGAGGTGCGGGTCGTGCATTAGTTGGCGGGATTTTATTTATCGGCGGTTCCATGATTAGTGCTGATTCAACTTGGCAATTAATCTTTACTGGGCCGCCTGTTTTACCCTGGTTTGAGCCGACTTGGAATTGGCTAAATGTACCGTTTGCATTGTTCAACCCGTTTTTTTACCTTGCATTTATAATTTCTGTAGGCGTTCAGGTAATTGAAGCCCACGCCCTACGCGGTAAAAACCCAGACTCAGCACGACGGGAACTTCAAGACCACATGGTTTATGACCTTGAAACCAAGCCTAGTGGCAAGATTGACTTAGTAGGCCAACTCTGGGCGGACTACAAAACCGCAGGTATACGCGATCGCTCTAGTGCAGGGCTGGTTGTGATTGCGGTTTGGGCGTTTGATATTATCACCACCTTTGCAGCTCGTAACCCATTTGAATTTACAGCCCCACTCATGATTTTGGGTTGCATCTTGTTTAACATCGGCACAATGATGGCGGGTGAAATTGGGTTTGCCATTTGGCGCTTGACAAAGGATTAGAACGGAAACCGCCCAAGAAAGCAATCACTGTAAAAAAGGGCGGCAACGTTTCACCAAGGGAGGCATTTATGCAAAGTAACAATATCCCAAAAATTACAACCAAAGAAACTGAACATTTACGCTCACAGTATCCTAATCTGTCTCACTTGGAAGCTGGAAATATCGCCCAATGGCTGCAAGAGAGAAAAGATGGATTATTTGAAATGGCACGGGCATCTGAGAATGAAGCAGATATGACCCGTGTACTTGGTTTGTTGGCTTCTGGGATCGGAGCGGTTTGTTATGCGGTCAACCCACTGGCATTAGTTGGTGGTTTAGTCGGTGGTGCTGCGTGGCTATGGTTTGTTGTCGAACATTCTAACAGAACCAAGGAGATTGCCCCCTTGCCTTTTGTGCGTGGTAATTTTGTAGACGCTCTAGCTCGTGCCGGGGATTATGATGCGAGGAGCAATTATCAAGCGGATCATCTTGCCAATACTGTTAAATTCCTAGAGCGACAATCAGCAGAAGAGTACACCTTTCTTCATGTTGAGTTTGAAAATATTAGTCAGTATTTAACACAAGTTGAGCCAGGAAAACGCTTTTATGCTTATCGCTGGATGTTTGGCTGGTTTAGCAAGCTCAAGGGTCGTCAGCTACCCACTTATGAAAGCATGGCTCTCCATTTACAGAATGTGACGATTGACAGCCGAGTGAATCGGTCGGAGATCAGTGCCATCGCACAGGCTCAAGCCCAGTTACCACCGACCGTAGATATCAAGCAGTTTCAATCGCCACAGGTAGATATTGGGAAGATGAACCAAGCTGCGGAGCTTTCTAGACCTACAGAGTTACAACCATCTTCCTCTGATGGGCTTGCACCAGAGACTATAATTAATCTGCCTCTGACTAATAGGGCAAACGCACTGATCGCGGCTTTAACGAAAAGTGGATTCCAAGTAGAGGATATGATGAGTTCTCAAGTCATTGCGATCGCTGGTACTCAGCGAGGTGGCAAGGGAACCTTAGCAGCAATCTTGGCAACATTATCAACTGCACTTGACCCCGGATTGAACACCCAATACTTTACAGCCGGAGTGGACGTTTACCCCTTCGCTTGCAACTTGACCTCTGCCCTTAAATACCCGGATATTGATGCGGATGGGGCTGATGAACTCGTCGCTCGTGATTTGTTGAAATTTCTTAAAGGTTTAGATGGAAGCGAACCTTACTCCCATAAAAACTTACTGCTAGTAATTGATGAGGCGATGCGGTTGCTGTCATTGTTGGAGGAGAGCGATCGCACCTGGGCAATTCAATATTTACTTTCTCGCTTTGCTAAGTCGGGTGGTACATTAATTATCGTGCTGCATGGCTCCAACCTGACAAGCGTGGTCGGTAAAGCTACGGCTGGACTGGCAGACACCTTTAAGCAATCGGTTAACTTTATTGGTTGTGTAGCTCAAGCGGTTAGCGCTGGTGGTCTACGCAAAATGAATGTCGCTAGTGGAGAATATTTCAAAGCCAACCCTAATAACTTTGGAGAACCTGTTAGCGGTGGCAATCTGGGCATGATTCCCGAATGGCTAAAGACCCATTTGCACCCAGGCAATGGGCAACCAGATCCAGCCAGAACATTACTTCAATTCTTCCCGGAATTAGTTCAACAGCATGAAAGGGCAGTCATACCCAGAGGGGAGAAGATTGCCCCATCAGATGCAGTGAATCATCTAGAGTCCATTTTTTCAAAGCCTTATCAAGAAGTGGAATTTCTGGAAGTAGAAGAGAGTAGTATTTCTGAGGCTGATTTAGAACAGATTGTGGCGATCGTTGCAGCTACTGCTAGTCCTCCAACTTCTTTTGCTGCTATCAGAAACAGCCGCAAGTGGGGCGAAGAGAAAAAGAGTGTTCTTTACTTGAGAAATGCCCTGTCACAATTGATTGACACTAACCGATTGTGCGGAAATGAAAAAGATGGCTTCAGCATTATTAACGTTAACCAGTAACATTCGTCACAGTTCCTGTTGAGTTCCAGTTGAGTTCCGGTCAAGTTCCGGTATTCTCACATCTCCAAGTACGGATGAAGAATAGGGCCTTTATATTTTTCCAGCAAGATTTAAATTTTTTCTAAACATTTTCTGGAATGTGCGGGTATGGGAAATTTAAAAATGAGTGATAAATTAACCACAGCATTACAAAAATTAGCCATAAGTCCAGTTAAGCAAGACAGATTGGCTATCGAACGCTTAGAAAAAGAGTACGGCGCTTCTTTACTAGAAATTATCAATGAGCTTGAAGATTATGCCATAGTCCATCAATCCATATCGGACGAAAGGGCTAAACCCAAAAATCAGTTCATTATCCTTTGCTGCTATGGCTGTCTTTGGGGCACAGTTATCGGAATTGCGACGTTATTTATCAAGCCCAGCGTTACTGTGGCGGCAATTGGGTTGGGTTTTACGGCTGGGGTATCTGGGAAATTGTTGGTTCAAAAAGGGGAATAAATGTCTATAATACTGTCATAGTAAAGTTTTCCTTTTATTTTTTGGCATTTCCTTAACTTTCCTTGCGGTAGTGGATGTAGTAGAGTCCGTGAAAGTATCCTATTTAGTGGAATCAGGTTTAATAGTGGATGTACACTAACTCATAATTTTATTAAAGATAAGGAATAAATATTTATGTCTGATTTTGAAGCAACAAATAGACTAGACCGTATTGAAGTATTGGCTATTAGAAATACTGAAGCTATAGCAGCACTAACCACTAAGATTGATAATCTGACTGATAATGTAAATGATTTAACAAATAATGTTGACCGTGTATTAAGCCGTAGTGCAGTTTTAGATGATGTGTTACTTGAATTACGTGATAGTCAGGAACAGCAACAAAGAAATTTTGAAGAACATCAGCGTCATTTTGATGAACATCAAAGAACCACTAACGCTGCGCTAAATAGCTTAGAAGCTATATTACTACAATTGATAAGAATATTTCCACAATCCTAAGTCAGCAGTAAACAATGAAAACTGACGACGTTCACGGGGAGGTCTGTTGGGAAGCTGTCTACATAGGCTACGCTATTGACGACGACGACGACGGCGGCGTTGCCGCGTCTTTCGTAAGCGATCAGATCGCGTCTAGCATTCTCGCATAGTATAAAACTTGCCAACATAATCAAGAAGGTATAAGTAAGTGGGTGCTAAAATTTCCCGCTATGTAACAGAATCTTAATCAGAGG